>CAKUEV010000404.1 GCA_934646845.1 uncultured Slackia sp. | reverse complement strand
GCAAACGCTGCGAATGCCCTGTTCATGATGCCGTCGGGAGGCGGAGCCGCGCCTGTGCAGGTTGGCGATCTTCTTGGGGTGGAGGTCATCGGTTCGGTGTATTAGCCCATCCGCGTGCTATCATTGATGGGTTACACGAAAAGAAAGGACCCATCGGTGGCGTTTCTTATGGGGTGCGAAGGCGCCCATCTCGAATTTCCCGCAAAGCTCGTGCTCGATGACGTGACGCTCGGCGTGCACGAAGGCGATCGCATCGGCATTGTCGGAAAGAACGGCGACGGAAAATCAACGCTGCTCGGCGTGCTCGCTGGGCAGATCGAGCTCGAGGGAGGGCTTGTGCGGCGCACGCGCGGGCTCACCATTGGCGTGCTCGGCCAAACCGATTCGCTTTCCGACGACGCCACCGTGGGCTATTCGGTGGTGGGCGACGCGCCCGAGTACGAATGGGCGAGCGACCCCCGCATTCGCGAGATCATCTCCGAGCTCATCGCTGACATTGATTGGAACGCGAAGGTCGGAACGCTTTCGGGCGGACAGCGCCGAAGGGTCGACCTCACGCGCCTGCTTATTGGCGATTACGACGTCATCATGATGGACGAGCCCACCAACCACTTGGACATTCGCGCCATCGCGTGGCTCGCGCGGCACCTCAATAGCCGTTGGCAGCGTAATTCCGGCGCGCTTTTGTGCGTCACACACGACCGCTGGTTCCTCGATGAGGTGTGCACGGGCATGTGGGAAGTGCACGACGGCAAAGTCGAGCCGTTCGAGGGCGGTTACTCTGCCTATGTGCTGCAGCGCGTCGAACGCGAGCGCATCGAACGCGTGACCGAGGAGCGTCGCCAAAACCTCATGCGCAAAGAACTCGCGTGGCTTTCGCGCGGCGCCCGCGCCCGTTCAACCAAGCCGAAATTCCACGTGGCGCTCGCCGAGGAGCTCATCGCGGGCGAGCCTCCCGTGCGCAATACGCTCGAGTTGCGCGCCATGGCTATGCAACGTTTGGGCAAGCAGGTAGTTGAATTCACGAACGTCACCGAGAAGTTCGGCGACAAAACGGTGCTCGACCATATTGACTGGCATGTGGGGCCGGGCGACCGCTACGGCATTCTGGGCGAAAACGGCGCGGGCAAAACCACGTTGCTTTCGGTGCTCGACGGGTCGCTGCGCCCGAGCTCGGGCTTTGTGAAAATCGGCAAAACCGTGAAGTTCGCCGTGCTCTCTCAGCGTCTTGACGAGCTGAATGAGCTGGGCAAATATCGCGTGACCGAGGTGCTTTCGCGCCATAAGAGCCGCATTGTGGTCGACGGCAAGGAAACCACGCCCGCCAAGCTGCTCGAGCGCCTGGGCTTTTCATCGAAACACTTGTATACGCGCATCGACGATTTGTCGGGCGGCCAGAAGCGCCGCTTGCAGCTGCTGCTCATTCTGCTGGAAGAGCCCAACGTGCTCATTCTCGACGAGCCGGGCAACGACCTCGACACCGATATGCTCGCCGTGCTGGAAGATTTGCTCGATA
>CAKUEV010000403.1 GCA_934646845.1 uncultured Slackia sp. | reverse complement strand
GAACAACACGCCGTGGGGCAGAACGATGCACATGATTCCGTCGGGGCGCAAGTGGTACAAATCGTGCAAAAGGAAGGCGTAATCAGCCTTGGATTTAGGAGCAACGCCATATTTGAAGCGAGGGTCGAGCTCCTTGTCTTCCGGATCCCAATTCTGGGAGTAAGGGGGATTCGACACCACGGCATCGACGAACAGCGGATCATAGGTCTCGTCCTTGTTCTCGACCGTATCAAACCAGGGCCAATCATCTTCGAGCGTGTCACCGTTACGCGCCACGATGTTATCAGGAAGTATTCCGCGCATAACCAGATTCATACGCGTGAGGTTGTACGTGTTTTCCTTAAGCTCCTGCGCATAGTACTTGATGGAGTCTGGGTCGCCGTTGCGTCGCGCCACAGCCTTGCCAATATTGATAAGCAGCGAGCCCGAACCGCTTGTAGGGTCGTAGATAGTGATGTTTTCGCGTCCAGCCAGGTGCCACGAGACTATCTCGCTCATGAGCATGGACACTTCATGCGGCGTGTAGAACTCGCCGGCCTTCTTACCCGCATTGGCAGCAAAGTTGCTGATGAGGTACTCGTAGATGAAGCCGAGCACGTCGTAGTCCTGGCGACCGTCCATCGGAATATCTTTGATGAGGTAAATGAGATCGCGGGCGGCTTTTGACTGGCTACGCGCATCGGTGCCAAGTTTGGAAAGGCCCGTCTGCAGCGTTTCGAAAATGCCGTCGAAAACACGCTTGCGCGCCGGATCGATGTTACGGCTAAAGGCCGAGAGGGCAACGCGCACGTCCGAAATATCGAAATCGGCACCCTTAGCCACCCAAGTCGAGAAGAGATTCTCGTAAGCGATGAAGTAGCCGCACTCGCCCTTGACGAAATCAACCGTTTCCTCGTCGTCCTCCACAAGGTTCGGCAAATCCTCCTCGGCAAAGTCGCGCGCCTTCAGGCGAGCAACTTCGGTCTCGGAAAGGAACTTGTAGAAAATGAAGCCTAGGATGTAATCCTTGTATTCGTTCGCCTCGATTTTCGAGCGCATCTTGTTGGCGGATTCCCATATTTTGGAGGCCAATTGTTGCTTGTTCATCTATTCATCCTCGCTTCTGTAAACTTGGTTAAGCGTTTCGCCGTCGTTGTCCACCCATTCGGTCCAGCCATTCTGGCTGCCGCCGAGCACGAACACCGCAGCAGCACTAGGCGTCGGAAATTCGAGGTCCTCGGAAAGTTTTGCGACGCCGGTAATGCCACTGAAAATTTCACTGCGCGCCGAGGCGACGCTCGCATTCTTCAGCACGGGCTTCGAAAGGTTCACCTCCGAACCGGCAAGCACCGTGAAGTGCCCAGTCGCCTTGTCATATCGCCCCGTTCCGCGTATTCCGTTTTTCTTCGTGTGAAAGACGATTGGGGCACCCGCAGGGCCTTGGTCGACCCTATCCAAGTCATATCCCAAAGCCGCCATTCTGAAAAGGATTCGTCCATGAAGGTGCTCGACCGATTCCTCCTTGTACGGATCAATATAGGGC
>CAKUEV010000402.1 GCA_934646845.1 uncultured Slackia sp. | reverse complement strand
ATGCTTGCATGCATGCCTTTGCACGCGTACGCCAAATCGTACACATGCCCAAGCGTCACGATAGATGCCCAGGCGAACGCCGACGGCTCGCTTGATGTCACCGAAGCGCGCACATTCGATTTTTCAGGCAATTTTACGGCGGTGTGGTGGACCTTCGACAATATGCCGACCAAGGAAAGCATGCTTTCGGTGAAATCGGTATCGCTTACCAATGAGTCCACGGGTGAGACCCAGACGCTTTCCCCCGTAGAATTTCAGCGAGCGTGGCGCGAGGCCGGCGGCGCAGGATACCCGTCGTATTCTATCGACGAGGACGAGAACACCGTGTATGTGTTCTTCGACGAATCCGATTCTGAAGTCACGATGACGCTCTCGTACTCCATTTCGAATTTCGTTCAGGTTTACGATGACATCGCCGAGGTGTATTGGCAATATATCGGCCATGGTTGGGCGGTCGACAGCGACCATGTCACCACGACGCTCACGGTTCCGGTTGCTGCGGGCGCGCAGGTTCGTGCGGGCGACAATGTGCGCGCATGGGGCCATGGTCCGCTCGACGGAAGCCTGTCCATTGGCGATGATGGCGCGATTTATGCGCAGGTCTCTTCGGTAAGTGCGGGCGGCTATGCCGAAATCCATTCGGTATTCCCTGCGGAATGGATGAACGTTTCAGGCTCGGCGGCCAACAAGCATATGGGCAATCGGCTCGATTCCGTGCTCGAGGATGAAGCCCAGCTTGCGAACAAGGCGAATGCCTCCCGTCTGCAGTCGCTTCTCTTCATTGTTGTGTGCCTGGTCGCTGCCATCGGCATTATCGTGTGGGCGGTGTTCATGTTCTTCCGTCATGGCCGCGAGTATAAGCCCCAATTCCAGGATGAATACTGGCGCGATGTGCCTGCAAAGGGTCTTTCGCCCGCAGTTATCGGGCGACTGTGGCGCTTCGATGCCGAATCTCCCAATGATCTTACGGCGACGCTCATGCATCTGTCCCATATCGGCGCAATTCGCCTCGATGCCGGCAGCTATGAAGCGCCCAGCAAGGGGCTTTTTGGCATGGGCGGCAGCAAAACGGTGAACGATTACTACATCACGCGCCTTCCTGGCTGGGAAGAAAAGGTCGTCGACCCTATTGATAAAAAGACGATGGACCTCGTATTCAAGAAAATTGCCAAGGGTGCCGATTCCTTGTGGTTTGGCACTATTCAGCAGTTCGGAACCGATTACCCTGAGTCGTTCAACGACGCTATGGAAAGCTGGCAGGGCGTGGTTTCGGCTGAAACGAACAAGTGCAACTTCTTCGAGGAAAAAGGTTCGCACTATCGCGTGGTTTTCTTCGTGCTCGCAGTGCTGCTGGGCCTCGTGGGCGTCTTCTCGCTTTTCGTGACCGACGAATTCACGTTGTTCTTGGCGTTCATTCCGCCCGTGGTGGTGCTCGCGGTGCTTTCGAAGTTCATGCAACGTCGCAGTCGCGAGGCGGTTGAGATTCATGCCAAGTGCGTCGGCCTGCGCAACTGGCTCAAAGATTTCAGCGC
>CAKUEV010000401.1 GCA_934646845.1 uncultured Slackia sp. | reverse complement strand
CGCACCGCCAAAGAAAACGACTGGCACGCGCTCGATTGGAATTGCAAGGCCGAGAAATAACGCGGGGCGATGCGACGTTGGGCTCGCGATTGCGACGGGACGCTTTGCGTTTGCGTGCCCCGTTCGTTATGGCGCCGAGCTCCACGTGCGAGCCGTTGTGCGTTAAGCGCCCGCGGGGCTTGCGCCTTCAATCGAGCCGTTTGGGCGGGCACATCTGCAAGCGAGGCGCCCGTTGCCTCTTCCATATTTGTGGAACTGTTTCTTTCTAAGTAACGTTTCGTGGAATTTTTGCACATCGCTAGGTGCTTGGTTACACTTACCTTTGTAGTATTGTCGCTTAATTCATTGAAGGGGGTGGGCGAAGTGCTCAACCAGAACAACGACGAGGCGAATATCGCCAACAATCAAGAGCCCGATCAAGCCCATCGGCCTCAGGGCGATTGCGCCGAATGCAGCTCGTCTGCGCAGGGCAACGCCTCTTTCGAACATGACGAATATTCCGATCATGGCGCCGCCATCGTGCATGGCGAGGCCTTGGCGGCCGATTTCATCGCGCGCAACGATTACCTCGAGCGCGCTCAGGCGGCGGCGGAAGCGGGCGACCGCGAGCTCGCCATGCATCTGTTCCTTACGGCTTATGAGGAAGCATGCAAGCGCTCGCCAGTCGCGAGCGATTCCGCCATCTCGGCGCTGCGCCGAGCGTGGGGCATTGCGTGCGATATGAAGGAGCGCTCGCTCGCCGAGTACATTTTCGACAAGCTTGAGCCGCATCTGTCCACCGATGAGGCGCCCGAATACGCCAAGCGCCTGCAGAATTTGGCGCTCGACAAGCTTTCCGAGTTCGGCATCTCGCGTGCCGATTTGGAAGGTGTGGCCGACATGATTTCCGAGGAAATCGGCCAAAACGCGCATATCACGGGCATTTCGCCCATTATGTCGATGCATATTCCGGGCGATGCTGGCGCCGATTCCGCCGACGATTCCGATGAGCCGCGCCCGACGACCGCTTCGGCCGACGTGCACAAGGCCGCGCCTTCGAAGGCCGTGCCTATGCTGCGCTATTCCGATGTGGTGGGCTTCGACAGCATTATCGAAGACGCTCGCTCGCTTGGGTTGGGCGTTGAAGACGACGAGGAATACCGCGCGCTCGTGAACACGCTGCGCGAGCAGCACGGCCTCGACGGCCTTTCCGCGGCGGGTTCGGTCGTGTTCCGCACGTCGTCGCGCGAAGACGCGAACACGTTCATGCAGGCCGTGGTGGGCGAGCTTGGTCTTCCCGCCATGCGCATTCAAATGCAGCAGGGGCCCATGGGCGTGCCCATGCTGTGCGTCACCGTATCGGCGAAAAACCAGCCGCGCATGCTTGGCCGCGTCGCGCTCGAAGCGCCGAGCGTGCTCGTGCTCGAAGACATCGACATGTGGGGCGCGCCGCTCATCGACGCCGCCAGCTCCACCGAGGGCGAGGGCGCGATGTTCGCGAGCATGTGGCGTGCCGCGCGCGAAGCCGTTGCGCTTGTTACCGCGGCTGTCGAGAACCCGTACAT
>CAKUEV010000400.1 GCA_934646845.1 uncultured Slackia sp. | reverse complement strand
ATCATGCGCGTGCGAGAAACCTCGTCGTTGATTTTCTCGCCCGGAAGGTGTCCGCCAATGCCTGGCTTTGCGCCTTGGCCGATTTTGATTTCAATCATGGCGGCAGTTTCGAGATAGTGCATATCGACGCCGAAACGGCCCGACGCCACCTGCACGATGGCATGCTTGCCATACTTCTCGAGGTCTTTATGCAAACCGCCTTCGCCGCAGTTGAAATACGTACCCAGTTCCTCGGCGGCCATGGCAAGCGATTTCTGCGCGTTCAAGGAAATGGAGCCGAAGCTCATAGCGGAAAACATGATGGGCACGTCGAGCTTGATGCGAGGCGGCATCGGCGAGACCACCTTGCGCTCGCGCTCATTGATGCGCAGCGCCTCGGGGCGGCTGCCCAAAAACACGCGGGTTTCCATGGGCTCGCGCAGCGGGTCGATGGAGGGATTGGTGACCTGGCTCGCGTTGAGCAACAGATGGTCCCAATAAATCGGATAATGCTGGGGGTTGCCCATGGAAGAAAGCAGCACGGCGCCGGTTTGGGCCTGCTTAGCGATATCTTGCATGGCGGCAAGGTTCCAGTTGTTCGAACCGTTGCCAACCTGGGGCCAATTCGTAATGGCAAGCGCGTTCGTGGGGCACATGACCACGCAGCGCTGACAGTTCACGCACTTCTTGTGATCGGCAATCACGCGGCCCAAGTCGGTATCGACCGTGTGCACCTCGTTGGCGCACTGGCGCGCACACACACCGCATTGAATGCACTGGTTGGGGTCGCGTTCGACCTTGTAGCGCGGATACGTGAAATCGAGCATGGCTTAGGCCTCCTTTCGGGTGATGCGCGTTTGCTGATGGATGTCGGGCTCGTTTTCGGCGGCAGCGTTCTGCTTGGCTCGCGCGACCTCGTCGAGCTGCACCACGAACGGCACGCCGCCTTCAATGGAGCGCACGTTTTCGACATCGGGGCACACAAGCTCGATGGACGCTTGCTCGCTGGCCAAATACACCATGGAGTCTTTCTCGCCAACCATCAACGCGCGCAACTTCAGGCGGTCGTTGAGTGCCAGCAGGCCTTCCTCGGACCCCAGAATGACCGAGAACGGGCCGTTCACGAGCGCGTCGGAGTACACGCAGCGCAGCGCTGTTTCGAATTCGGCGCGCTCGGGAGACATACGGTCGATGGCGTCCCATGAAGGGGCGGCCATGATATGCGCAGCCATTTCCTGAGAGAAGCCGTGACGGCGAACGAGCAGGTCAAACAGATAGGTGATGACCTCGGTGTCGGTCTGCAGCGCGCAATCGTAGCCGAATTGCTCGACGTAGCGGCGATTGGTGTCATAGCTGGAAATCTCGCCATTATGAACGATGGACCAGTTCAGAAGCGTAAACGGATGCGCGCCGCCCCACCAGCCAGGCGTGTTGGTAGGAAAGCGCCCGTGCGCGGTCCACAGCCAGGCCTTGTATTCGTCGATGCGGTAGTACTCGCCGATTTCTTCGGGATAGCCCACGCCTTTAAAGGCGCCCATGTTCTTGCCCGAGCTCGCGACGAACGCTCCGTC
>CAKUEV010000399.1 GCA_934646845.1 uncultured Slackia sp. | reverse complement strand
CACTCGAAAGCCACGAACCTCTTCGAGGCCGTTCGAGCGAGAATAGCCCACGCGCGTCATGAATCACGAGATATCTCCTACAGCTCAGGACGCCTCGGCAGCGCGAGCCCAATTTTAAGGGCCGAATGCGGACATGCATCCACGCATTTCCCGCACAGCATGCAATCACCTGCGACGACACGGCCTGCCTTGCCCGAAAGGACATCGTCAAGGATTTCGGGATCGCACAGACACGCCGCCTGGCATGCGCCACAATGCACGCACAAATCATGGTCGATCTTCACGCTTGCCAAACCCACGCAACCGAGCGTTTCATACATGCCGCCAAGAGGACACAACGCGCGGCACCACACGCGGTGCGCCCAGAATAGCTCCGCAAACACGATTGCCACCAGCGTGAAGACCCCCGCAAACGAGCCGAACAGCACGGCCTTGTTCACGGCGCTTATGGGATTCACCAATTCGAACACGGGCACGCTGCATACTGCGGAAAGAGCAAGCACCGCCGCCGCGATTCCGACCTTCGCCTTGCGTGGAACCGCGCGCTCGCGCACCGCAATGCCCAATTTGCCGCGAAGCCAATCGGCAAACTCGCACAGCAGGTTCACCGGACACGCCCAACCGCAAAAAGCGCGCCCGCGAACCACGCCGTAAGCCGCCAAAACAGGAAGCGCCCAAGCAAGACCGGCAAAAGCAACGCTTTTCGCCGCCGCCGCAACCTGCAGCGCAGCGAAGGGGTCGAGCAAATCGAGTCCGAACAAATGCGACGACGAGAGACTCCCCCACCAAGCAAACCCACTCGGCGTCGCAAGCGGCTCTTCGGGAGAAGAAAAGCCCAGCCCCAAAGCACTCCAGCCCGCCGCGGAAATCGGCACGAAGAAAAGAATCGCTACGACAATTTGGACCACGCGGCGCGCAATCGTCCAACGCCCCTTACGCTTCTTTGCCACGGCAAACCTACTTCCCCAAGTTATCATCTTCGAAATTGGCGTAAACAAGATCGACGCCACGAACCGTATCGATGCTCACAAAATCGCTCGCGATACGATGGCTTTCATCGATACCATCGGCCTCCACGGTCACCACCACTTTGCCTTGAGCGTCATCAACGCCATGCACCTCCACGCCATCGCGCGCAGAAAGCTCGGCAGCAACGGCGTCGCACGCCTCGGGAGCGCATTCAATAATCAAACTCGAAATAGTCATCGGAATCCCCTCAAACATGACCCATCAATAGCTCAGCAATGAAGCGCCCCATGCATTTCTCTCGCACGTTTCGGCTCCCCAGGTTCCAAGGTGAACGCTAATCGTCCAAGCCTTCCTGCCCGGTTTCCACTTCGGCTTCTTCATAAGTTGCGTCATCGCCAAGCTTCTTGTTCGGATCGACCGAATGGCAGCTGCGGCATTCGTTGCGAATAGGATCGAGCTCGAATGTCGACGGATCGTTATTCACGTAGTGGCCATTCGGCATGGCAACCGCATTTTTTGCCGTAGGGTTGCCCTGCACGCTGGCACCATGGCATCCATAGCACTTATATGCCGTGCGATCGACGTATTTATGGTGCTGC
>CAKUEV010000398.1 GCA_934646845.1 uncultured Slackia sp. | reverse complement strand
ATCTTGCTCATTGGGCGCTTTAGCGTACAATAGTGCCCATGATGAACGCACTCGACATACAATCTCTCAAAGCCGCGCGCGCCGCGTTGGCTGGTCGATGGCTCTAGCTTCAAGTTTGCTCAGCGAGCTTGAGGCGCCTTTTTCGTGCACCTGAATGACGAAACGGCGTAAAGCCCTGATTTTTCGCAGGCTTGAAGCGTCTCCAATTTCCGCACAATATTTCAGACACGCGCGAAAGGCAGTGCCATGCAGCTCACCGATGAACAGTTCAACCTTATTAAAGAGCAATTCAAAACCCTGAAAGATCGCTCTCCCTTCTATGCGAAGAAGTTCGAGGGCATCGATTTGTCCGACGTGCAAACCCAGGCCGACTTCGAGAAGCTGCCCTTTTCGGAAAAGGCCGACTTGCGCGAAGCGTACCCATTGGGAATCCAAGCTGTGCCCGACGAGGAAGTTGTGCGCATCCACAGTTCTTCGGGCACGACGGGCACGCCGGTCATTATTCCGTACACCGCGCAAGATGTTGCCGATTGGGCCGAAATGTTCGCGCGTTGCTATCGCACGGCGGGCATTACCAATAAAGATCGCATTCAAATTACCCCCGGCTACGGCTTGTGGACTGCGGGCATCGGATTCCAACTTGGCTGCGAGCGCTTGGGTGCCATGGCTATTCCCATGGGTCCCGGCAATACCGAGAAACAGCTGCAAATGATGCAAGATCTGCACAGCACGGTTATCACGGGTACGAGCAGCTATGCGCTTTTGCTTGCCGAGGAAATCTCAAAGCGCGGCTTGCGCGATAAGCTCGACTTGCGCAAGGGCGTCATTGGCTCGGAACGTTGGGGCGAAAAGATGCGCCATCGCATCGAGAACGAGCTCGGCGTTGAGATTTTCGACATCTATGGCCTGACCGAGATTTATGGCCCGGGCATCGGCATTTCGTGCAGCGAGCACCATGGCATGCATATCTGGAGCGACTACGTATATTGCGAAATCGTCGATCCGAAGACGGGCGAGCCCGTGCCCGACGGCGAAATGGGTGAGCTCGTGCTCACGACGCTGCGCAAGCAGGGCGCGCCGCTTATTCGCTATCGCACACACGACCTTACACGCATCATTCCCGGCGATTGCGCTTGCGGCTTGAAGCATCCCCGCATCGATACCCTTACTGGTCGTACCGACGACATGGTGAAGGTAAAGGGCTGCAACATGTTCCCCGCGCAAATTGAGGAAGTCATTGCGTTTACGGACGGCGCGAGCTCTGAGTATCAGGTCATGATTGAAGCGATTGATGGTCGCGACGTGCTCACGGTGCTGTTCGAGACTCCGCTTGAAGGCGACGATAAGGCCAAGTGCGAGCAGGAGCTTGCGTTGCTCTTCAAGGCGAAGATCGGCTGCACGCCTGAAGCGAAGGGTGTTCCCATGGGCGAGTTGCCGCGTTCCGTAAAGAAGACCAAGCGCATTTTCGACAGTCGCTACTAAGCATACCTATATATAGATATAGAGAGAATCGACCAGGGACGGTCGCCGAGGGGCGGCTCGCGCGGAAGGCGGGCGGGCTCCGGAGG
>CAKUEV010000397.1 GCA_934646845.1 uncultured Slackia sp. | reverse complement strand
GAAGCGGGCGTTGGTGATTCTGTCGAAGCCGTGGCGGAGCCCGATTGGCGCAGCGAGCTTGCATCGTTCGCCCAGACCTACGGTCTTACGCCGCGCGAAACAGAAATATGTTCGTACCTTGTGCGCGGTCGTTCGGCAAAGCATATCGCCGAAGAGCTCGTGATTTCGGAAAATACGGTATGGAGCCACGTGAAGAACGTGTATGCGAAAACAGGCGCGGCCGGCAAGAATGCGCTCATTGAACTGTTTGAAAAAAGTGCGCTGGGCGAGTAACTGCTCCGTGCGTGTTGAGGAAGGCCTTTTGCACGAGCACGACCACTTGGGCAATCATGCCGACTGCTCCGTGCGTGTTGGAAGTCCGTTTCCGCACGAACAGCGCCACAGGCGAATGCCGCAACCGTTCCATGCTTGATGGGAATTCGTGCGTGATGGGAATCCGTGTGCGATGCCCCCGTCGATTTCTGTGCGCGGTTCGGTCTCATGGGGGCTTCGGGCTTCTTTCGCCCGCGTGGCGTCACGGTGTCTTTTACGCATGCGTTCCCATTCGAGGGCGCGTGGTTGGTACAATCCGGCTAAAAGAAAAGGCCGCCGGTGCAGGCGGCGCGTTTGGAAGAGGCAACTATGGTCGATGACGCCCAACTGAGCAAGGCTGTCGCGGCGCTTACCGCGGGCAAGCCCGTCGTTTTCCCAACCGATACGGTATACGGCATCGGCGTTGCCGTCGGTCTTGCGTGTTCTCCCGAGGCTATCTTCATTGATAAACGTCGCGACCCCGATAAAGCTATTCCGTGGCTTGTTGGCTCTCCAGCGGCGCTTACTCGCTATGGCCGTGACGTGTCGCAGCTCGCGCACGATATGGTTTCGCAGTTTTGGCCTGGGCCGCTCACGCTTGTGGTGAAAGCGGGCGACAATGTGCCCGAAGCCTTCCGCGGCGCGAATGACACCATTGCGCTGCGTATGCCGAACGACCCTGTTGCCCTGGAGCTTATCGATCGAGTCGGGTTCCCCTTGGCAACCTCGAGCGCGAACTTCCAAGGAAAGAAACCGCCCCAAACACTGGCTGACGTCGATCCTGAATTCGCGGCGCAGGTACCCGTTGTGCTTGGCGACGACGTTCCTCGTTCGGGCGTCTCGTCGACCATCGTCGACTGCACGCATGAGCATCCTCATATTTTGCGAGTCGGGGCCCTTACCGCTGATGATTTCAAGGAGCTGTTGTAGCGGCATACGCGATGCTGTTGCGGCGACGTGCGCGATGCTGTCGTAACGCCATGCCGATTCCGTCGTGAATACGCGAGCGATGCTGCTGTGCCGGCACGCGCGGCGCTTTGGTGACTGCGTGTGTGATGCCGTTGTGGCGGCATGCGCGATGCCTTTGATGATTGGTCCCGGCCCCTTGAACTGGGATGCGCGACAATCCAGAGTTTCCTAGATGAAAAACGCGAGCTATTGCGAAGGAAAATAACCGTTGCTTCAAGGGAAAACGGGAGTAATTATCGCGGGAAAAAGAGGGAATAGGCGAGATTTTTTGAGCCGAATCGCGAGCATGCGGGCAAGGTTTCGGCAAGGTTGGCGCGCTAGAGTTGTCG
>CAKUEV010000396.1 GCA_934646845.1 uncultured Slackia sp. | reverse complement strand
GGCAGCTGCCGCCGAACGTGGTTCCGTGATCGCCCGGCTCGAATGCGTCGGCCACTTCGGCACGCGCTGCGCACGCGCCCATGGGCACGCCGCCCGCAATGCCCTTCGCCATCGCAACGATGTCGGGCGTGACTCCATAGTGCTGGAACGCGAAGGGAACGCCGCAGCGGTACATGCCGCACTGCACTTCATCGCAAATCATGAGCGCTTTGTTCTCGCTCGTCAGGCGGCGAACCGCTTCCATATACTCTTGGGAACACGGATGCACGCCACTTTCGCCTTGCACGACCTCAAGAATTACAGCGCACACGTCATGATTGGCGAATGCCGCCTCGAGCGCCGCGACATCGTTTTGCGCAACATCGATGAAGCCGCCGGGCAGCGGCTTGAAGGCTTCCTGCTTCAGCGGCTGCGCGGTGGCAGCGAGCGTCGCGAGCGTGCGGCCGTGGAAGCTGTTCGTGATGGTGACGATCGTGGAACCGCCGTTGCCGAAACGCTTCGCGTAGAGGCGCGCGAGCTTGATGGCGCATTCATTGGATTCTGCGCCCGAATTCGAGAAGAACGTCTTCCACCCGATGGGCTCGCCTGCGTCGGTGGTTCCGCCCAAGATGCCCGACAGCTTCTCGGCGACCTCGCCGCGGTGCTCGATGTAGTAATAGTTGCTGACGTGCATAAGCTTGGCGGTTTGCTCCTGTAGGGTTTTTACGAGCGCAGGTGCGCAGTGGCCCAGGCTAATAACGCCGATGCCGCCAATGAAGTCGAGGTATTGCTTCCCTTTGTCGTCGGTGAGTGTCATGCCGTTTCCGCTCACGAATTCGACCGGCTTGCGGGCGAAAGTGCCCATCATGTATTTCGATTCAAGTTCTTGCTGTTGTGCGAGGCTCATGAGAGCTCCCTTCTATCGACGCGCATGCGCGCTTGGTTTATTCGGAATCGTTATCCCAGTTCAATATTGACATTTGCGTCGAGGCGGCTCGCAAGCGCGTCGAGCGGTTGGGCTTGGTAGGTTTCGTCGGGCGTGCTCGGCTTCATCATGGTGCCAACGCCGTGGTCGGTAAGCAACTCGAGCAGAAGCGCATGGGGCATGGTGCCGTTGATGATGTGCGCGGCGGGAATGCCCGCATCGAGCGCCGCAAGGCACGCTTCGATTTTGGGAATCATGCCGCTGGAAAGCGTGCCCGACTCGACAAGGTCGCAGGCTTCTTCCGACGTGAGGGAGGAGATAAGGGTGTCTTTGTCGCTGAAGTCTTTATAGAGGCCGTCGACATCGGAAAGGAAAATGATCTTGTGCGCGTGCAGCGCTGCCGCCAGGTGTCCCGCCGCGATATCGGCGTTGATGTTGAAGGGCTTGCCGTCGTCGCCCGCCGCGACGGACGCTACGATGGGGATATAGTCGTCGTTGATGAGATGCTCGAGGTAGGTGGGGTCGATGCTCGTGACTTCGCCAACGCGACCAAGCTCGGGGTCGAGCTGCGTGGCGCGGATGGTGCAGCCGTCGCCGCCGCTCACGCCCACGGCGAGGTGGCCGTGCACGTTGATGGCGTCAACCAGGCGGCGATTCACGCTGCCCACGAGCACCATGCGCACAAGCTC
>CAKUEV010000395.1 GCA_934646845.1 uncultured Slackia sp. | reverse complement strand
CAGCCGAGGCACTGGGCAATGATAAGCGAGCGCTCCATCTCGAAGTTCTTCATGAGGTTCTTGAAGCCCGCACCGTATTCGCCAACCATCATGTCTTCGGTAAGCTTCACGTCATCGAAATACATCTCACAGAACGGCATAATCTGCTGGCCGCGCTTGCCAAGGCCTGCGGTGGACACGCCAGGCAAATCTTTCGGAACAAGCCACATGGTCATTTCTGTATTATCGTGCGAAGGGTCCTCGTTCTTAGCGATGACCAGGCAGTACGGCAGTGCCTCGCCAGCGGTGACCCACGTCTTCTGGCCATTGAGAATGTAGGTGCCGTCGGCCTGCTTCTTGGTGGTGGCGGTCATCGACATGTTGTCAGAACCTGCCGCCGGCTCAGAGAAGCCCAGGCTGAAGATCGGCTTGCCCGACTTCATGTACTCTTCCATGCAGAAGGCGACCTGCTCGTCGCTGCCAAAGTCGATCATGTCGCACATGGCAAGCGTGTTGTTCAAAAACGGCGTGATGCTTCCGGCGTAATGTGCGAATTCCTCGGTCAAAACGCCAAGCGTCACGCGGTCACAAGGAACGCCGCCGAGCTCTTCAGGAATGCCCATAAGGCCGAATCCTGCTTCGAGGTATTCCTTCAACAACTCATCAGTCATGCCGTGCGCGTCGAACATCTCAACGATTTTTCGCTCATCGAGATTGCGTTCGCAAAATTCTTGAATGCTTTCAACCAGCAGTTCTTGTTCATCGGTACGTGCGAAATCCATCTTTTCGTCCCTCCAGTGGTATACATAATTCGAACGTCGTAAGCGCCGCTGGCGCGGCTTTGATTCGCAATAAATCAGAATCATGTGAGGCGCAGCCCCAACCGCGCGCTGGCGGGGCCGCCGAGGCGCAACCGAAATCGGCCCCCCGATCGCCTTGGAGCCCTGTCCGCTTGGGCACGAAGGCGATTGGGGGACCGGTCCTCGAGGAAAGGACCGGTTGCGCGCCGCCCGCAGTAAGGAGTCAACGGGCGAAAACGAAGAGAAAGCGACTAGTTCTCGGTCTTCTCGAGCTTCTTGCCCTGGCCGAGCGCAAACACGCCGAACAGGAAGCACAGCGCCATGCACACGATGGACAGCACAAACATGATAGAGAAACCGCCGGGAAGGTCGATAACCCATGCCCAGAAGGTGGAGGCAACAACGCCACCCAAGGTGCCAGCCATCGACACGCGAGAGTAAATATTGGTGTAGTCGCGAGAGCCGAAGGTGGTACGAACGAGCAACGGGGTCTGCACAGTGGTGCAGGCGTAAACGAAGCCGAACAGGAACGCGCCAACGAACAGCAGGGCAACCACAGAGGGCAGGAACCACATGAGCACGACGCCCACGAGACCAGAGCCAATGCCCAGAGCCATACCGCCCTTGCACGACTTGTCGTTCACTGCGCCCAGAATGACCTTGCCAATCGCCTGGCCAGCCATGCAAGCAGAAGCCACGACGCCAGAAACAGCAGCAATCTCGGGAACGCTGTTCGAGAAGGAAGCGCAGTAAGAAGGCAGGAACTGATACACAGTCTGGTTCACGGTAATCAAGAACGAGAAGCCGGCCAGCGCGAAAAATGCCGCCG
>CAKUEV010000394.1 GCA_934646845.1 uncultured Slackia sp. | reverse complement strand
ACCGCATATGTCGAAGAAATCGAAACCCCGCCGGCGGAGCTTTGCAAAGATGCCCAAACAGAGGGCAACCCGACCATCGCACCTGGTGAAAGCGTTGAGTGGGTGTACTTCTGGGTCGTTGACAACAACTACTATGGACCTATTACCGTCGAATTCGAGAATGACGTATCGGGCGGCACCAACCCCAGCGTGATGCACTTCGACACCACGGGATGCGAGACCGACGAATACAAGGCAGTTAAAGAAAAGGCCGACGAAATCAAGGCCCTTGGCGGAGTCGACTTCGAAACCTACAGCGCAAAGGCTGCCGATGGCTGGACGCTTACCGAAATGGACGAGAAGCACAGCGATGCCGAGTTCAGCCTCGATGGTGCAGATGATGCGCACGTCGACGTGTACACCGCTTCCAAAGACCCGATGGGCGAAGCCAAACTCGCCCAGAACAACATGGGTGGCGGTGAGATTGACGAAGTCGAAATCAATGGCGTGACGTGGACGCGCTTCGTCGCTTCGCACGGCGCCACGTACCTGTATGCCGAAGCATCGAACGGCACGACGGTCAGCGTCTATGCCAACAGCAACCTCACCTGGGAAGATGCCCTGCCCATGTTCGAAATGGTGACTCTGAAGTAGCAAGACGCCGCGACCGTTCAAATACAAATGCGACTTGCATAGCGTCATCGCCCAACAACAGCAAAGGCCGATTCCGGAAACTGAACTGCACCCCAAATCTTGGACGCATTAATTAAAACTCGCGGCTATGCCGCCATCAAGGACTGATTCCGGAACTCCTCCGGGGTCAGTCCTTTCAGTCTCTTCTGCCTGCGGCGCGTGTTCCAATGGACGATGTAGGCCTCCAAATCCGCCTTGAACGATTCGAAGTCGTCCCAATCGCGGCCCCGGAAGAATTCATCCTTCATGTGCCCGAACAGCCCCTCGGTGCAGGCGTTGTCCAGGCAGTTTCCCTTGCGCGACATGCTCTGCACGAAGCCCGCGCCGCGCAGCCTTTCCACGTACCTGGCGCTCTGGTATTGCCAGCCCATGTCGGACTGCATCACCGGATGCGCGCCGGCGGGCACCAGCGGGACGAGCATGTCGAGCATCTCGTCCTGCTGCGCCATGTTCGGCGACTCGGATATCGACCAGGCGGCGATCTCGCCGCTGCCGAAGTCGTAGGCCGGCGCGAGGTATGCCTTGCCGAACGAGCACTTGAACTCGGTGACGTCGGTGCCCATCTTCTGCCACGGGCCGTCGGCGGCGAAGTCGCGGCCGAGCACGTTCTCGAAGGTCTCTCCGACCGCCCCCTTGTACGAGCTGTACCTGTGGTAGTCGGTCTCTCGCCGTATGCCGCAGCGCAGGCCCATCTCGCCCATCATCTTGAGCACGGTCTTGTCGGCGACGACGGCGCCGCGCTCGGCGCGCAGGCACATCGCGATTTGACGGTGCCCGCACCCGTTGGGCGTGCGGGAGAATATCTCCCTGGCGGCGTCCCGCAGCTCGGGCCTGGTGGGATTCTTTGGATGCGCCAGCGCGTAGTAGTGTTAGCGCTACCGTAAAATCAACCATTTCCGCCAACGCGGATTGACCATTCGCACCACTGTATACCCGCCAATCG
>CAKUEV010000393.1 GCA_934646845.1 uncultured Slackia sp. | reverse complement strand
CGCTTCGCTTTCGCTTGTCGGTGGGGAAGAGGGCCAAAGCTCGCTCGGCGTCGAGGTCGAGGCGCAGCCGCGCGGCAAGAAAATCTCGAAGATGACGCTCATGTCGGGCGGCGAGAAATCGCTCACGGCCATTGCGTTGCTGTTCGCGGTGTATCGTATTCGCCATGCCCCGTTTTACATTCTCGACGAGGTGGAGGCGGCGCTTGACGACAGCAACCTGAGGCGCCTTATCGCGTATCTGGCCACGCTGCGCAACGAAACGCAGCTCATCATGATCACGCATCAGCGCCGCACCATGGAGATGTCCGATGTGCTCTACGGCGTGTCGATGCAGGCCGATGGCGTGACGAAGGTCTTCTCGCAGCGTCTGAAAGATGCGCTTCCGAACGCTGATTAGATAAAGCCCGCCAGCTCGCGCGTTGGCGGGCTTTTTGCTGTGGTAGGCTAACAAGGTTGACTTTTCCATTCGCATGAAAGGGTATTTTCATGGGATTCTTTGATCGAATCAGCGAGGGCCTTTCGCGCTCGCGCCAAAAATTCACCGAGCAAATGAACGTCCTGCTCGATCGTGGCCCCGATTTGGACGACGATTTTTGGGACGAGTTGGAAGAAACGCTCATTCTGGCGGACATGGGCGGCTCGGCCGCGTCGCAGGTCGTCGAAAACTTGCGCGACGAGGCTACGCGCAAGGCGCTGCCCGATGCATATGCCGTGCTCGACCGCCTGAATGATGAACTCGCAAGCACGTTTGCCACCGCCGAGGCCGATCCGTTTGGCGGCGATCCCGCATGCGTTCTGTTCGTCGGCATCAACGGCGCTGGCAAAACCACTACGGTCGGCAAGCTCGCCAAGGAAGGCGCCGACGCCGGTCGCAAAGTTATTCTGGGTTCCGCTGACACGTTCCGCGCTGCCGCTATCGAGCAGCTCGAGGAATGGTCTCGTCGCGCGAACGTTCCCATTGTGGAGCGCGAGCGCGGAAGCGACCCGGCAAGCGTGTGCTACGACACCATCGAACGCGCCGAGGCCGATGGCTCCGATTTGGTGCTCATCGACACTGCGGGGCGTCTGCATACGTCCGACGACCTCATGCGCGAGCTGCAAAAGGTTGTGAATGTGGTGCGCAAGCGCTCGAAGATGCCCGTGTATACCGTGCTCGTGATCGATGCGACCACGGGTCAGAATGGCCTGTCGCAGGCGCGCGTATTCGATAAGGCGCTCGATTTGGATGGCGTGATCGTAACCAAACTCGATGGCACCGCGAAGGGCGGCATCGCGTTGGCCGTGAGCCACGAGCTTGGCCTGCCTATTTATAAAATCGGCGTGGGCGAGGGCCTGGGCGATTTGAAAGATTTCGACGCGCACGATTTCGCGCGAGCGCTCGTGGGCGAATTCGACGAACGCGAAGCGCGATAGCAAGGAGCTTGTATGTTTGAGAACCTCTCCGATCGCCTGCAAGGCATTTTCAGCGGCCTGAAATCGAAGGGCCGCCTTACTGAAGACGATATCAATGCGGCCATGCGCGAAATTCGCATGGCGTTGCTCGAGGCCGACGTGAACTTCAAGGTCGTGAAGAGTTTCATCGCGAATGCGAAGGAGCGCTGCCTGACCGCCGAGGTGCTCG
>CAKUEV010000392.1 GCA_934646845.1 uncultured Slackia sp. | reverse complement strand
CGGTCACGGTGCCGTCTTCGTGCTCGCGAACGATGGAGCCGCCGCCCAAACCGATGGAGATAACGTCGGGCATGCGGAAGTTAGTGCGCACGCCGCCGATAGTCACGGCAACGCCGCTCTCGCGCGGGAAGCCGGCCTGCAGAACGCCCAGGTCGGTGGTGGTACCGCCCACGTCAATGACGATGGCGTCATCCATGCGGCTCAGATAGCTTGCACCGCGAATGGAGTTCGTGGGGCCGCATGCGATGGTCAGAATCGGGTAACGGCGCGCGTGATCAATAGTCATGAGTGTGCCGTCGTTCTGGGACAGATACACGTCGGCCTCGGTAATGCCACGCTCGGCCAAGCTCTTCGCAAAGCCCTCGGTGAAGCGCTCAGCAACCAGGTGGAGCGCCGCGTTCAAGATGGTGGCGTTCTCGCGCTCGACCAGGCCCATAGAGCCGATCTCGCTCGAGATGGAAATGCGCACATCGTCGCCGAGCACCTCGCGGGCGATGGCGGCAGCAGCCAGCTCATCATCGTTGCGCACGCCAGCGAACACGCAGCTAATGGCGACAGAGTCGACCTTGCCCTTCACGCCTTCGAAGAAGGCGCGGCACGCAGCCTCGTCGAAATCGGCCAAACGCTTGCCGTCGAATTCGAAGCCGCCGCCAATAATGGCAGTATCAACGGCAACCGCGGAAATATCGTCGGACCAGTCAACCATGGGAGGAATGCCCACGGAAGCAGGCGCGCCAATACGCAGAATGGCGATGGGAGCCAAGCCCTTACGCTCGACGATGGCGTTGGTGCACTGCGTGGTGCCAAGCATAGCCTGCTTAATGAGTTTGCGATCGATGTTCGCCTGGGCGAGCACGGCGTCAACTGCGCCCATGATGCCCTCGTAGATATCGCCCGAGGTGGGGTTCTTCACCGCGGCGACAACCTTCAGGTTCTCGTCGATCAAAACGGCGTCGGTGTTGGTGCCGCCGACATCAATGCCAAGTTTGTACATATCTCCTCAACTTTCTTCAAGTTGCATTCAACGTTGCTGGCCGGCTGCCCCTCGCGCCGCGCCTGTTCGCGAAGCGCGGAGCTCCTACCGCTCGCTTCGCTCGCTATGCGTCGCTCCTCGCATTTCCAGCTTTAGAAAACGAAGTTTGAGAAATGCGAAGTTTTGTTCTCGGCTCGGCCGCGAGGCCGGCCCGCATAACGCATTGGGCTAGCAGCTCCCGCACGCGGAGGCGTTGGCGAAATTTCGTTTTCCTCATTCTTACTTTATAAAAAACTGGAAAAACGAGGCGCAACGCATAGCGAGCAAAGCGAGCGGTAGGCGCGCCGCATTTCGCAGACGCCTCCGCGCGCGGGAGCTGCGGGCGGGATTCGCTACCCCTTACATCTCTCTTCGACAGGGACGTAATCGGTATTGAGGCCGAAATAGCGCGGTCCCACCAATTCGATGCCCTTCTCGGTGCGCCACAGGTGGTAGCACGGAAGGCCAACGACCAGCACGCGCTTGCCGTACTTCAACGCGTCGGTGGGCACGGGCGTGAACGTTTCGGTGTCGACCAGGCAAATGAGGTCGGGGGTCGTGGCGAGAATTTCGCCGTTCACCGTCGCGCACAGGTTCTCGTTCTGGAAA
>CAKUEV010000391.1 GCA_934646845.1 uncultured Slackia sp. | reverse complement strand
GGCATCAACGGCATTTTGGTTGGCGACTCGCTGGGCAATGTTGTGCTTGGCTACGAGGACACCGTTTCGGTGACCATGGAAGACATGATTCATCACGGCGCTGCCGTTGCTCGTGGCGCGAAAAACGCGCTTGTGGTTGTTGATATGCCGTTCATGAGCTATGAAGTGACCGTCGAGGAGGCCGTGCGCAATGCGGGCCGTCTTATGAAGGAAGGCCGCGCGGGCGCCGTGAAGCTCGAGGGCGGCGTGCGCGTCGCTGAGCAGATTCGCGCCATCGTGAAAGCTGGCATTCCCGTTATGGGTCATATCGGCCTTACCCCTCAGTCGATTAACGTGTTTGGCGGTTTCAAGGTACAGGGCAAGAGCGAGGAGGCTGCCCGCGCTCTGCTCGCCGACGCCAAGGCTGTTGAAGAGGCCGGCGCGTTCGCCGTTGTGATTGAAGCCGTTCCTGCGGCGCTTGCCCAAATGATCACCGGCTCCGTTTCGATTCCGACCATCGGTATTGGCGCAGGCGCTGGTTGCGACGGTCAGATTCTCGTATACCAAGACATGCTCGGCATGTTCAGCGACTTCACGCCGAAGTTCGTGAAGCGCTACGCCAATGTGGGCGAAGTCATGCGCGAGGCGTTCGCCAACTATGCGGCCGAGGTGGCCTCGGGCGCGTTCCCCACTGAAGAGCACACTTACAAAATCAAAGATGACGTGCTCGAGAAACTCTACTAAAGAAAACGGCGCGGCGGCTTGAAAGAAAGCGGGCCGCCGCGAATCGATAGATTGCAAGGAGCGCCGGCGCGCTCAAACTTTGAAGAAAGAAGAACGATGAACATCGCTTATACCGTGGAAGACGTGAAGTCACAGGTTCGCGAATGGAAAAAGGAAGGCCTTACGGTTGGCCTGGTGCCTACGATGGGCTATTTGCATGAGGGTCACGAGAGCCTCATCAAGCGCGCAGTTGCCGAAAACGACCGCGTTGTGGTGAGCGTGTTTTTGAACCCCACGCAGTTTGCCCCCAACGAAGACCTCGCGAGCTACCCCCGCGATTTCGAGGCCGATACGAAACTGTGCGAAGGCGCCGGTGCAGCGCTCGTCTTCCACCCGGAGCCGTCCGAGATGTACGCCGAAGACGCGTGCACGTTCGTTGACATGACCGCTGTCACCAAGGAGCTGTGCGGAAAGAGCCGTCCGATTCACTTCCGCGGCGTGTGCACCGTTGTGAACAAGCTTATGAACATCTCTATGGCCGACCGTGCATATTTCGGCCAGAAGGACGCGCAGCAGCTCGCCGTCATTCGCCGCATGGTGCGCGATTTGAACATGAACGTTGAAGTTGTGGGCTGCCCCATCATTCGCGAGGCTGACGGCTTGGCGAAAAGCTCGCGCAACACGTACCTCTCTGAAGAGGAGCGCAAGGCTGGCCTCGTGCTCTCTCAGGCTGTGAAGTTGGGACAGAAGCTTGTCGCCGAGGGTGAGAACTCTGCGGCAGCGGTTACGGGTGCTATGAGCGAACTCATCTCCGCCGAGCCCCTGGCGAAGATTGACTATGTTTCGATGGTATCGTGGGATTCCATCGAGCCCGTCGAAACCATTGAAGGCCCTGTGCTCGTTGCCATGGCGGTCTACATTGG
>CAKUEV010000390.1 GCA_934646845.1 uncultured Slackia sp. | reverse complement strand
TCGTTATTGAAGAGCGGGCGACGGGCTTCGCTGCTATTGGCGAGTTCTTGTCTAATTTGGACTGGAGCCCTTTGTGGGTGTCACTTCGCACGACGGGCATCGCGATTGTGTTCATCTTCGTTTTGGGCCTGCTCGCAGCCTATTTCTGCCTCAATATCTCGCCGCGGGCGAAAAATATCTGCGACGTGATTTTCACGATTCCCATGGTGCTGCCTCCTACGGTATGCGGCTTTTTGCTTCTGTACCTTTGCGGTCGCAATACGGCGTTTGGCCAGTTTTGGATTGATATCGGCTTCCCTCTGATTTTCAGCCCCACGGCATGCGTTATTGCGGCTGTGGTGGTGGCATTCCCGCTCATGTATCGGAACGCTTTGGGCGCATTCGAGAGCCTGGACGCGAATATGCTCGATGCGGCACGCACATTGGGATGGAGCAACGCGAAGATTTTCGTTCGCTTGATGCTGCCGCTCTCATGGAGCAGCATTGCCGCGGGCGCCGTGCTTTCGTTCGCTCGCGCGCTGGGCGAATTCGGCGCCACCTTGTTCCTCGCCGGCAATTATCTGGGCGTTACGCGCACGATTCCTATCGCCATTTACTTTGAATGGATGAATGGCAACGATTCCGTCGCGTGGTTCTGGACCGCCGTCATTATCGCTTTCAGCTTCGTGGTGATCTTGTTTATCAACTTATGGAGCAGCCGAACGACGAAATACCGCAAACGCGAGGGGAATTAGGCGCGGCGTTTTGATGCAGCGGCGCGCGGCGTCGCATCTGCGATAATTGCGCGGCATGGTATGAGTGCGAGAAAGGCTTGGCTTTGAGTCTTGAGGTAGATATCGAGAAGAAGTTCAGGGGCTTCCAATTAAGCCAGCAGTTTTCTGCCGGCGATGAAACGCTTGGCCTTTTGGGTGCATCGGGGTGCGGCAAGTCGCTCACGATGCGATCGATTGCAGGAATCGAAAAGCCCGATGCGGGCAAGATCGTAGTGAACGACACGGTGTTTTTCGACAAGGCGTCTGGCAAAAAGGCCAAAGTCGACCTTTCTCCCCAGCAGAGAAAAACGGCGTTGCTGTTCCAGAATTACATGCTGTTCCCGAATTTGACCATTGAGCAAAATGTGGCAGCGGGCTTGCCGAAAGGCGCCACCGCGGCCGAGCGCGCAGAAGCAGTTCATGAGCAGATGCAGCGTTTTGGCCTTTTGGGAATGGAGAAGCGCTACCCCGTGCAGCTTTCGGGCGGGCAGCAGCAGCGCGTGGCGCTTGCCCGCATGCTTGCGGCGCGGCCGGGAATCCTTATGCTCGATGAGCCGTTTTCGGCGCTCGATTCGCACTTGAAAAGCTCGCTTGAACAGAATCTCATCGGTTTGTTCGAGCAATTCGAGGGAACGATTCTCTACGTGAGCCACGATATCGACGAGGCGTTTCGCTTCTGCGATCGCATTGCGGTCGTCGAGGCGGGGCATATTATGGAAATCGGGCCGAAAGAAAACGTCGTGAACGACCCGAAGAGCCTTGCTGCGATTAAGCTATCGGGCTGCAAGAATACGACGCCTGCCGAGTATGTCGACGATGCGCACGTGCACCTGCCCGATTGGGGCATCACGCTTGCTTCGACGAAGCCCGTGCCTCGCAACGTGCGGTGG
>CAKUEV010000389.1 GCA_934646845.1 uncultured Slackia sp. | reverse complement strand
TTTATGGAGCGTCGTCGCGGTACGCTTCCGTGAAGCGTTCTTCTTCCGCGATGGCGTTTTGCTCTACTTCGCCGAGCATTTCCTCGTAGCCCCTCAATGCCGAAAACGGCATGAATTGGCGCGCTCGCTCGGGATAGGCGTGCGCCTTATGCTCAGGCGCATGTGCTTCTTCGGCACCCATGCGTTCAAGATAGGCATCCCACTCAGTCGGCATTGTGGCCTCCAATCTGCATGTTTCGCTTGCGCATCGTCGCGTTCTTTTTAAAGCTCGTGCCGAAGAGCACGGAGTTCTTGCCGAACTTCGATTGCACGGCGAGCATGGCTTTTTGTACATCCCGTTCGCGCTGTTCTTCCTCGGGTGCGGAAAAAAGGCTCATTTGGCAGCCTTCCGCTTCGACGATTTCGGAAAAGCCCAGCATAATGCGTCGTATTGGGCGCTCGGGATCGACGTGGCCGTCGAAGAGCTGCGCCGCGGCACCGAATAGGAGGTGGAATGAGTTCGTGGGCGCATCGAGCGTGCACGCTCCACCCGTGGCTTCGTGGTAGCCGCTGTTGCGCGCGCCAGGCCCAACGATTCGTGTGCCGTGCTCGCCGACGAAAACGCGTGTTTCGTCGCTCGCATTGCGATGCGGCCGATGGCTTTGGCCCCCGTTGAATCTCGCATTGTCGTAAGCGTGCTTCAGTTCGGCTTGCGTTTGGGCGTGGATGAAGTCTCCGGTTGCGGTGGCGCCACGGGCTTTCGCGTAGCCCACGTGCAGCGACACGCGCCGTGCTGCTAAACCCTTTTCGATCATGTCGAGCACGCTCGATTCAACCATCTCTCGCAGCACGGTTCGGGTGTCTTCGAACGAGTAGTCGCGCTCGAACACCTGCCCGTTGGCTATGGATTTCCCAACGGGCTTCCATGCCTTGATTTCCTCGATGGTGCAAGGTTCTTGGCCCCAGGCGTGGTCGATGATGAATTCGGCGTTTACCCCGAACTCGCGATAGAGCACATCTTCTGGCAGCTGCGTTACGTCATAAAGCGTGCGTGCGCCATGTTTGGCGAGTCTCGCCGCAATGCCGGGGCCGATGTTCCAAATATCGGTGATGGGCTCGTGGTGCCACATGGTTTCCCGAAATGACGCTTCGGTGAGTTCCCCAATGAAATCGGGGCTCTTCTTGGCGAGCACATCGAGCGCCACTTTTGCCAGAAAAAGGTTTTCGCCAATGCCCGCCGTGGCCGTTATACCTGTTTCCGCCTTCACGGCGCCCACGAGCTTCGCTGTCCATTCACGCGCGGATTGCTTCTCGAGCGCCAAATAAGGCGTCGCATCGATAAAGCATTCGTCGATTGAATAGGGGTAGATGTCGGCGGGGGATACATGCCGCAAATAGATGCCGTAGATTTGGGCGGAGCGCTCCATGTAGAGCCGCATGCGCGGCTTCGCCTTGAAGTATTTGATGCCCTCGGGAATCTCGAAAACGCGGCACCGGTTGCGCACGCCGAGCTTCTTCATGGCGGGCGATATGGCAAGACAGATGGTTTTCTCGGAGCGTGCGGGATCGGCTACGACGAGCAGCGCCTTATCGGGGTCGAGCCCTCGTTCGACGCATTCGACTGAGGCGTAGAAGCTTTTCAAGTCGATGCATACATACGTTTTG
>CAKUEV010000388.1 GCA_934646845.1 uncultured Slackia sp. | reverse complement strand
GCCTATTATTCGCTTTCTATCGTAGCCGGAGCGCTCGTCATTTATGTATATGAGGGCTTTAAATTTGAATGGCTCTTCGTTATGACGGCGCTTCTTCCGCTCGTCTCGTTACTCTGCGCACATTCCGCACTCCTCCATATCCCGAAATCAGATCGCCCCGCTCGCCGCGAAGCGACCGAGTTTTCCATACCTTGGAAAGCAGTATTTCTCATGGCGGCATACGCATTCGCCTATGGTCTGCTAGAAATGAGCTCCTATTCAGGAGGATTCGGACCGCACTCGTCGCCCGGAACGCTCTTCGCCGCACTCGCGATTTTCCTTGGCGTATGCATTCGTGGAAAACACTTCGATTTCGGGCTTATCTATCGAGGGGCGCTGCCCATCACCGTGGCGGCATTCCTGCTGCTTCCCGCGTTCAACCTATTTAGCGAATCGGTAAGCTCCTTTTGCATTTCCGCCGGCTACACTATGCAATCAATACTGATTATGATCATCATTGCCAGCATCTGTTATCGCTATGGCGCATCGCCCATCTGGCTCTTCGGCATCGAGCGCGGCGTCCGCCAGATTTTCATGCTGCTCGGGCGTGATACAAGCCAGGCTTTAGGATCAATCGGCGTTGCCCCCGCAAACATCGAGGTAGTTACCAGTACGCTCGCGGTTATTTCCATCGTTGCCGCCACGATGATTTTCATGTCGGAAAAGGAGCTTTCGAGCAATTGGGGTGCCGTCCCCGTCACGCCCGAGACGCAATCAAGCCTCCCGGCAGAGCCACCATCGAAAACGCCTGCCAAAAAGAAGCATGAACTCGCGACGCGCGTAGCGACCGTCGCGCGCAAGTATAAGCTGTCGACGCGCGAAGAAGAGGTGCTCCTGCTGCTCGGGCAGCGCAAAACCGTGGGAATCATTGAGCGCGAGCTGTTCATCGCGAACGGCACAGCGAAGGCCCATGTTCGCCACATTTATCAGAAGCTCGACATCCATACGCGCCAAGAACTGTTCGACATGCTCGGCGTCGAAGCAGAGCACGAATCAAACAAGCAATCCTCGACTTCGTTATAAAAAAATGCTCCGCTCGATTTCTCGAGCGGAGCATTTCCGCCTATTGCTTGAGTGAACGGTGCGCCCCAGACGCCATGGTCGATTTTCTCGAGCCAGCCGACACGCGCAACGCCACCGCGCTTCACGCATTGCGCTGCAAGCCTCGCGACCCAAGCTCCACGCTGAGCCTCGTCACGCTGTGGGATTCCTCGCCCACGCCGCGCAACACATCGCTTTACTCAGCGGGAACCTCATAGGTCTGTTCGCCGGCAGCGGCCTGTCCGTGTTCGTCGGCCGCGGCCTGCGGGTTTTCAACCTTGCAGGTGTAGCCGTCGACGATATCAGAGTCGATGGTAACCTTCGAGCCCTCCATCACACGACCGGCAACAATCTCATTCGCCACGCGATCGACGACCTCACGCTGCACCAAACGCTTCAACGGACGCGCGCCATACACCGGATCGAAACCGTCGATGGCAAGCGATTCGATGGCGGCGGGTTTCACTTCGAGTTCGATACGACGATCGGCCAAGCGAGCCTGCACGTCCTTGATCTGCAGAGCAACAATGCTCTCGATGTTCTCAGACGAAAGCGGCTTGAACGTAAT
>CAKUEV010000387.1 GCA_934646845.1 uncultured Slackia sp. | reverse complement strand
GGCCATCGCCATGTGCGCGGTGAACTTGCCCATGGTCGTGGTGGGCGTCGTGCTTTCCGGCTTGTCGGTTGGCGCCGGCGTGCCCGCATCGTGGAGCTACATTTCCGAGACTTCGGCCTCGACGAACCGCGCGGCGAACATCGGCATCAGCCAGTTCGCATGGAGCTGCGGACCCGCGATCATCTTCATTTTGTCGCTGGCACTGTCGTTCGTGCTTCCCGGCTTCGCGGCCGACGGCACGACGCTTCTTCCGGCCGGCACGTATGGGCCGTTTGACGGAATGCTCGCTACGCGCTTGCTGTTCCTCGTTCTTTTGGTCGTGGCTCTTGTGGCGTGGAATTTGCAGCGTCAGTTGCAGGAATCGGCTGACTGGGTTGAGAAGAACCTCGCGGCCGAGGCGGGCGAAAAGCAATCGTTCGGCGCGATGATGGCCAACGCCCTGAAGAATCCCGTCAACGTGAAGACCATCGTGTTCTTGGTCGCCGTGTATTTGACGTGGAACTTGGCTGCCGGCACGAACGGCCAGTTCATGCCGTACTTGTATGCTGCGGCGGGCAACATCGACTCTACGGGCCAGAGTTTGCTCGGCGTGGTTCAGTGGGTGCTCGTGGCTATTTGCTCGCTTGCCATCTTCAGCAAATTGGGCGACAAGGTTCCGCATCGCGTGCTGTTCGGCGCATCGGCCGTGCTGGCGCTTTTGTCGTGGGTGTGCATTGCGGTTTTCGGCATGGCACTCAACAACGGCACCACCGACTCCATGGGCTGGTGCTTGTGGGCCTACGTTATTCTGTGGGGCATTTCGGCGGGCTTTTCGGCTCAGTGCTTCTATGCGCTGTGGGGCACCGAGTTGTTCCCCACGCAATACCGCGGCGGCGCGCAGGGCATCATGTTCTTCCTGGTGCGCGCAGCATTGGGAATTTGGTCGCTCGTGGGCGTGGGCGCCATTATGGGCGATATTTCCGCTAACCCGGCGGGCTTTTTCCCGGCGGCTGTCATCATGTGCGTGGTTCTGCTCATCAGCCTCGTGGTTGGCGTGGTATGGTGCCCGCAGACCCAAGGCAAGACGCTCGATCAAATCACCGAAGAGCGTTACGGGAAGCTGCAGTAGGGGGCTGTCATGACTATTCGTAAAACCGCCGATGGCCGTACTATCAACGGATTCAAGATGAAATTGTATCCGGGTTTCGCCGAGGAATATGAGCGCCGCCATAACGAACTGTGGCCCGAAATGGCCGACATGCTGCACGAGTACGGCGGCCACAACTATTCAATCTTCATCGACGAAGAGACGAACATCCTGTTCGGCTACATCGAGCTCGACGATCCCGAACGCTATGCGAAATCGGCCGAGACCGACATTTGCAAGAAGTGGTGGGAATTCATGGCATCGGTCATGGAGACGAACCCCGACAATTCGCCGGTGAGCGTTGACCTGCCGTGCGCATTCCATTTGGACTAGCGCAGGGGTCACGTTCGCGCCGCTCGGGGAGCCGAGCGGAATGGATCGATCTTTTGGAAAGGCGTCCACGACATGCGGGCGCCTTTTTTGCGGTTCGGGCTCCTTCGACGCAGCGGTGTGCGCTTCACGGCTTTTCCTTCATTTTGGTTACGGATTGGCGTGCGACGTGGTATTATCGGCCCGTTCTCAGA
>CAKUEV010000386.1 GCA_934646845.1 uncultured Slackia sp. | reverse complement strand
ACTGACAAGGAAGAATTATATCGCCGCGATGCCTCTTGAAAGCTTGCTCTCGCTAAGATTGAGAGAAATATACGTTTATGTGCGGCAGTCGCGCGTCGGGCGCGTTTTTGAATGACGTTGGTTGCCGTCTCTCAAAGGCGCGTTTTCAAGATAGAGCGCCGCTTTGACGTGAAAGAGGATCCGATTTCATGGCGGGCGACCTGGAGCAACGAAATCAAATGTCTGCAATTGCATATTTATGGACAATTGAGACTGGAAAATAACGATTGGAAATAACGGGGCTGGTCGGTTTCGGGAAAAGAACGAATCGCCCTGCATGCCCCGCATGAAAAGAGCGAAATGCCTTGCATGGGGCTCCGCACAAGAAGAGCGATTGGCCTTGTATGCAGAAGAGCACTCAGCCTTGCACGGGAAGCGATTGGCCTTACGCGAAAAAATAATCTGCCTTATTCGAGAATAAAAATTATTCTGAAATACGAATAAATCAGCGTTTGAGCCCTATAATGAAGTGCGATACACATCCATGCTCAATGCGCCGCCAACCTGGAGCGTCGCAGGGCATACAATCTGCGCTGTTCGGTGTTCCGAACCGCGGAACGGAGGCCGCCATGGCTTGTCCTACAAGCATTCGCACTACCGAAAACGCGGGAGAACGCATCATCGCTCTGCCTGAAACCCACGGACGAGATACTCCGTGGAAGTTCTACAACCATCTGATTGGCAAAATGCCCGATGACATCTACGTGCGCGATTATTGCTTGGGCACGCATTGGAGCTACATGGAGGCCGATTGCGGCATGGGCGTGAGCTTCACCTGCAAAGGTGGCGGCAAGCGCACTCACAATTTCGACTTGCGTGGGTTGCGCCTGAAAGACGTCGCGGAGCTGTCAAAGTCGTGGAATTTCGAAGAGGCCAGCCTAGGTGTCGCCGCGCTCAACGCATGGTATGCGCGTCCTGAATTGCTCGACCCACTGGGAGCTCGCTACGATGAGCCGATCGAGCTGCCCGACGGCACCACGCGCAAAATCGACGCATTCGAGATGTACCGCCCCCGCATCAGCGCGCAGAAAGATGCGCGCGTCACGGTGGTGGGCCATTTCCCCAACGTGGCTAAAATCGGCGAATATGCCCAGCTCACCGTGCTCGAGCGCAATTGCACGAGCCCGCTCGACACGCCTGACCCTGCGTGTGAATACGTGCTGCCCGCGTCTGATTACGCGTTCATCACGGGCGTGACCATCATTAATAAAACCGCGCCGCGTCTGCTTGAGCTTACGAAGAATGGCACAACGGTGTTCGTGGGGCCGTCGGTGGTTATGTCGCCGTTCCTGTTCGATTGGGGCGTGGAGATGCTGGCGGGAAGCGTTGTCGGCGATCCTGAAAAGGTGCGATTCGCTGTGAAGGCTGGCTCGGGCAGGCTCTTTGGTGAAGCTTTGCAAATGTGCACGGTTGCGCGCCCCGAGAAATAGGCGGAAGATACATCAGCAGGAAAAGAGCCTCGGGTCGAAGATGATCAAGGCTCAACGCGAAAATTGAAGAAGGCGCCCTAGCGGTATCTTGCGAGGTGGCGTGCGAGATGCGTCATCGCGGAATACGTCACTGTGGAATGCATCATCGAGATGGGCCGCGGCGCTGAAATGCCGCAGCCCATTTTGCCTGTGGTGCAAACTTCGC
>CAKUEV010000385.1 GCA_934646845.1 uncultured Slackia sp. | reverse complement strand
TCGACGCGCACCCGCATAGCGGGTGGTTTTTCGTGGCCGCGCTGCGCGCGCCCACAGGCTCATGAGCCTGCAACAAAAAAGAGACCGAAAGAAATTTCGGTCTCTTTTCGTTTCGAGCGAAAGGTTTTACGCATTCAGCTTCTTGGCGAGCAGCTGGTTGATGACCTTCGGATTGCCCTGGCCGCGCATTTCCTTCATGCACTGGCCCACGAAGAAGCCGATGAGCTTCGTGTTGCCCTCTTTATAACGAGCAACCTCATCGGGGTTCGCGGCAATCACGGCATCGACAACGGCCTCGATGGCGCTCGTGTCGCTTACCTGTTTCATGCCACGTTCGTCAACGATGGCCGAGGGGTCTTTATCCTCGTCAATCACGGCGGCGAAGACTTCCTTGCCCTGCTTCGAGGAAATCGCATCGGTCGCGATAAGCTCAACGAGCTCAATTGCGCGCGCGGGCGTAAGCGGGCATTCCGCCAAGTTGAACGACTCGTCGGCGTTCATGCGCGCCGTGATGTCGTTAATCGCGAGGTTCGCGAGCGGCTTAGCCAGCTTGGAAGCCTTATCGCCCGCAAGCTCCATGCCCTTCTCGAAGAAGTTCGAGGTGGCACGATGCTCAACCAAATGGCGAGCGTCATAGGCCGAAAGACCGAAGCTTTCCTGGTAGCGCGCAGCCTTCTGGTCGGGCAGCTCGGGAAGCTTAGCGCGAACGCCGTCGATCCACTCGTCGGTCAAATCGTACGGAGCAAGGTCGGCCTCAGGGAACAGACGGTAGTCATCGGCGGTTTCCTTCACGCGCATTACGATGGTACGCTTCGCCGACGGGTCCCAATGGCGCGTTTCCTGGTAGATTTGGCCGCCCTCTTCAAGTACCTGAGCCTGACGGCAAATCTCATAAGCCAAGCCGTCGTGCAGATTCTTGAACGAGTTCATGTTCTTGAGCTCGGTCTTCACGCCCAAGCCCGTAGAACCGCGGCGGCGCAGCGACACATTGCCGTCGCAACGCATGGAGCCTTCCTCCATGGAGCAGTCGGAAATGCCGATGGCCAAATAGATTTGGCGAAGCTTCTGCATGAACAGGCGGGCTTCTTCGGGCGTGCGCAAATCGGGCTCGGTCACGAGCTCGATGAGCGGCGTGCCCGCGCGGTTGTAGTCGACGAGCGAGTGCGTGGCACCGGCGATACGGCCTTCGTCGCCGCCGATATGCACCATTTTGCCCGCGTCCTCTTCCATATGGATGCGCGTGATGCCCACGTGCGCCACGTAGCCGTCTTCGGTCGCGGTGACGTTGCCCTGGCTCTCGCCCGGCTTCAAACCATCAAGGTCGATACGCTCTTTCGCGCCGGCGCCGTCAACCTCAAGATCGAGGTGGCCGCGCATGCAGAACGCCACGGGGCCCTGCGTGGTCTGGAAGTTCTTCGCCATATCGGGATACATATAGTTCTTGCGGTAGAACATCGAATGCTTCTCGATATCGCAGTTGGTGGCCAAACCGGCGAGCACGATGCTCTCGATGGCGGCCTTGTTCGGCACGGGGAGCGCGCCAGGCAGGCCCAAGCAAATGGGGCACGTATGCGTATTGGGGTCGGCGCCGAATTCGAGCTTGCAACCGCAGAACATCTTCGTGTTCAGCGTGGTGAGCTCAGCATGGATTTCCAAGCCGATGACGGCTTCCCAATCCTGCA
>CAKUEV010000384.1 GCA_934646845.1 uncultured Slackia sp. | reverse complement strand
TATCGATTGGCGCGGGTCTTATTCGAAAAGATTCAGCAACGATCCGAGCACGTCGGCGTCGGGAGTCCACTCGTTGTCGTTCTTGGTGAACGTAAGCACGAGGGGCATATCGATGGCTTGCGTCTCATCGATGGCCTGCATGGTGATTTCGCCGATTTTCGCGGTAATGTCGTCTTGGGTCATGCTCGCGAGTTGCTCGTCGGTCATCTGCTCGCCCCAAGCTTCGGCAAGCTCTTCAGCTTTTGCGCTTGCGTCGGTGAACGATTTGCAGGTTGCAGTAAGGGTTGCCTTTGCGGAGTCGCCGTCGACTTCGACCGAGTCGATGGTGTAGTCAAAGCCGTCGAGGTACGACTTCACGAGCGTTTTGCCGTCGATGCCCATCGACTCGAGCATGGCGAATTCGCTGTCGGCTTCTGCGAGGATTTCATCCAAGGTGGCGTCATCGAGGTTCTTGATGGGGTCGAGCTCGCTGGCGATGCCATCTTTGATGACTTCTTCGTCGGTGGGCCCGCTCGAGCAGGCAACGAGGCCCAGGCAAGCGGCCATTGCGCACGCAATAAGCGTTGCGAGTGCGCCAGTTTTCAATTTCTTCATGATTCCCTTCCTTGTTCAGGGCGTCGTAATGCGCCTTTCCCGTTAAGGGGAAGTATACCAAGGGAAAGGAGCTTTCAGGAGGTCGTAAGGGGTATTTGTAGGCGGGCGGCGAATCTCGGGGGGGGTGAGCGGAGAGCCATATTGTTTGCACGACGCGCCGCGAATCGCTCGATCGGCTCGTGCCTTGGCGCATGATGTCGCTGCCGTTGATGCAGCCGTGCCAACATGCGGCGCGAGCCGGATGCTCGCCAATGACGAGGTGGAGGGCCAAGCGCCCGGGCACTCCGAATTTGCGTGGAGGAATGCAGTGGGGCGCTTGGCATGCAACAAACCGTATCACTGTTTTTCGAAAATCTGTTGCGCAACAATTTTGCGTTATCGGAACACAACTTTCATTAGCTGCCAGCAAATGTTTTTGAATGCGGAAACCCCTAGCATGATTCCTGGTTTTGTTCGCGAAATAAACCATGCATTCTTATGGGAAGGAATCAGAAATGGAAAACACGCAGTACCAGCCCCAGGCTCCGCAGCCGGCGTCTGAAGCTTCGGCTGCGGAATCGAGCCAGCAGGCGGCCCCGCAGCAGCCCGCCGAAGCTGAGGTTCCTCGGGAATATAAATCTGCCTTGGCGAAGGCGAAGAACTGACGACCGCCTATACGCTTCTCGATCGCCGCAGATTGCAGGTGCGATTCCCCGCACTGGCGCGGTTGAACTGGTGGCAAACGATTCTCGCGGCCGTGGTGGCTTCGCTTGTTGCCATCGTGGTGACCATGCTCGTTGGATGGCAAGTATACGCAGCCAATCGCGGCGTAGGCTGCCTGGCGTGCGCGGCCGCCCATCTTCACGGTTCTGTATCGATTCGCGGTGGCTGGCACATTGCGTCGAAATAACGAAGCCAATCGGGTATAGTGGGCGGCATGCATCTTTCAATACGAAGAGAGGACGTGCTCCCATGAGCAACGAAGGCAAAAAGGTTAAGGCCCACTACCGCGGCACGCTCGACGACGGCACGCAGTTCGACTGCAGCTACGATCGCAACGAACCCATCGAGTTCACCTGCATGGCCGGTCAGATGATTCCCGGCTTCGACGCCGCCGTGAAGGACATGGC
>CAKUEV010000383.1 GCA_934646845.1 uncultured Slackia sp. | reverse complement strand
GCTGCATAGGAAGCATGTCGGTGGTGTTCACCACGTCTTGAGCCATGACGCGAAGCTGATAGAGCAGCGCGCGTTCGGCTGTGATGCCCTGCGCGATCGTCATGCCCTCGTCGCACAACGGATGACGTCGACGGCTCGCTTTATAGCGAGCGACGAGCTTGTCGTCATCGGCGTCGAGGAACACAATGCGAAACGGAATACCCTTGCGTTTTAAAGCATCGAGCTCATCGTCGAGATCGGCAAAATAATCTTTATTTCGAGCATCGCAAACCACAGCAAGTTTGTGCGAAAGGCCGCTTTCGGCATCAGCGGTCACAACGAGCAGCTGGCCCAGCAAGCTTGCAGGCAAGTTATCGATGCAGAAATACCCCAAATCTTCAAAGGCATGCATAGCCTCGGTGCGACCCGCGCCGCTCATGCCCGTAATGATGACCAGGTCGTTCGGGCTCTCGCCCATCTTGTGCTCAACCATAGAAACGCTCTCCCATCAACAAGCTACTCACCACGAGCCCATTCGGGCACGCCAGCGTTATCGTCAATCACATCTTCGGCAGATTGGGCAGGTGCAATGCCTTCGCCCAATTCTTCGACCTTTTCACGCTCTCCATTATACTGCGCGAGCACGGCAACCACCTCACGCGCGACCTCTTCCGGCACAGCCCCAAGGCCAATAACTTCGTCAACATCCATGTCTCGCAGCTTACGGAAGCCGCCCGCCGCCGAAAGCAGCGCCTTCTTACGAACGGGGCCCAAACCAACGACATCATCGAGAATCGACTTCGTCATGCCTTTGCCACGGAGCTCTCGGTGGAACGTAATGGCGAATCTATGGGCCTCATCGCGAACCTGCTTCACCAGATACAACGACGCCGATCCGCTTGGCAGCACCACCGGACCGCTCTCCTGCCATGGGACAAAAAGCTCCTCGTCTCGCTTGGCCAAGCCGGCAAGCGCAATATCGTGGATGCCCATTTCGTCAAACATCTCAAGCACGGCATTGAGCTGCGGCAAACCGCCATCGAGAATAATCAAATCGGGCTTCGAGCCAAAACGCTCGTCGGCCATGCGCTCTGCACAATACCGGCGCTGCATGACCTCCTGCATAGACAGGAAGTCATTGGCCTCATCGAGCGGCGTCTTGATTTTAAAGCGGCGATATTGGTTTTTATCAGGCCTTCCGCCCGTGAACACCACCATGGAGGCAACAGTATACGAGCCATGGATGGTCGAGATATCGAAGCATTCGATGCGCATAGGGGCGACGTCCATCGCGAGCGCGCTTTCAAGCTGCAGCAGGGCGTCGTTGATGCGTTTATCTTCGTAGTTAGTGCGTACCTTGTAGCGCATGAGCGTATGCTGTGCATTCTTGCATGCCATGTCGAGCAAATCTCGCTTTTCGCCACGTTGAGGCACGGTGAAATGAACCTTCGCACCATGGGTGGAGTCGAGCTTGTCGGTAAGCCATGCTTCCATCGCTGACGCATCTTCCAATTCGCGCTCAACAATGACCTCGTGCGGAATGGATGTGGTGGCGTCGTAATAGCGAAGCAGAAAGGTGTGGAGCAAATCCTCGTCGGGAACATCGCGGCCGCGATCGAGAACGAACTCGTTGCCATTCACAACACGGCCTTCCCGCACCATGAACACATGGACGCCCGCGATGGTCTCCTCGCGGTAGAAACCGATCAAGTCGATATCCACACT
>CAKUEV010000382.1 GCA_934646845.1 uncultured Slackia sp. | reverse complement strand
GAATTGGCCCGAAAGAGAAGCGAAGCGTACTTCGGTACGCGAGCGACGAATGAGGGACAAGTCGGCCGCCAAGCGTCCGCGCAGCGTCGAGCTATTCCGCCGTTCGTTAGAACGGTGGAATAAAGAATGAAAACTGACGATTTTGATTACGACCTTCCTGAGCGCTGCATCGCCCAGGAGCCTGCGGCGGTGCGCGATGCGTGCAAGATGCTCGTGATGAATCGCGAAACGGGCGAGCTGGAAGACCGCATCTTCCGCGACATTATTGAATACCTCGAGCCGGGCGACGTGCTCGTGGCCAACGAGACGCGCGTCATGCCTGCGCGTCTTTTGGGCGCCAAACGCGGCACGGGCGGGCAGGCCGAAGTGTTCCTGCTTCGTCAGCGCATGGGTACCGCGGCCGACGCCTATGTGGCGACCGAAGGCCCCGATGGCGCGCTCGGCAGCAACCAACAGGCCATTTGGGAAGTGCTCGTTCGTCCGGGCAAGCGTTTGAAGCCGGGCAGCGGTGCCATCGTCGACTTCTGCGACGCCGAGGGCAACGTGGCCCTTTCCGCCGAGATTGTCGACTGGGGCGCCGACTCGGGCCGCGGCGAGCGTATCGCGCGCCTGACCACTACGCGCCCTTCGCTCGACGAGGCCCTGCATGCTGTGGGCCACACGCCGCTTCCGCCCTACATCAAGCACTACGCGGGCGACGAAGAGCTCTACCAAACGGTGTACTCGCGCCACGAAAGCTCGGCGGCAGCGCCCACTGCGGGCCTGCATTTTACGCCCGAGCTCATTGAGCGCCTGCGCGCCAAGGGCGTCGAATGGCACACCGTGGAGCTTGAAGTTGGCCTGGACACCTTCCGTATCGTCGATGAGGACGACCCCGAGAAGCACACCATTCACACCGAGTTCTACACGGTTCCGCAGGAAACCGTTGACGCGTGCGACGCCGCCCACGCGCGCGGCAACCGCGTGATTGCCGTGGGTACGACGAGCGTGCGCAGCCTCGAGAGCGCCTACGACCGCGAGTTGGGCCGCCTGCGCGCCCGCAACCGCGAGGCCACGAGTCTCTATATTCTACCGGGCTACACGTTCGGCGTGGTGGACGCGCTGGTCACGAATTTTCACGTGCCGCGTTCCACGCTCATGATGCTTGTGAGCGCGTTTTCGACTCGCGAGAACATCATGGCCGCCTACAAGCATGCGATCGAAAGCGACTATCGCTTGCTCAGTTTTGGGGATGCGATGTTCATTAGGTAGTGCTTCTAGGTCGTTTGTGCGGCGTAGAGAAGAGAAACGTTCTCGTCGGGGTTAGCAAGCAAGGGTTCTGGTGAGTGCAGCTCGGCCGAAACCGAGCCGCCGCGTACTTCGGTACGCAAGCCGAAGATTGAAGTTGAAATGTGCCGCCAGAATCCAGCGCAGCGTCGGCGTAATACTTTTGCCGTAGGCAAAAGTATTCATACTCGAAAGGAAGGAACCCTAATGCCCCTTTTTGATGTGAATATCGATGCGACCTGCGGAAACGCACGCGCGCTCACGTTTGAGACTGCGCATGGCACGGTGCACACGCCCATGTTCATGCCTGTTGGCACGCACGCAACGGTGAAGGGCGTCACCACGCCGCAGCTGCGCGAGCTCAACAGCCAGGTGGTGCTCGCGAACACGTATCACCTGTACATGCGCCCGGGCGTCGACATTATCGAGAAGGCCGGCGGCGTGCAGAAGTTCATGAACTACGACGGCCCCATGCT
>CAKUEV010000381.1 GCA_934646845.1 uncultured Slackia sp. | reverse complement strand
ACACCCAAGAGCACCCCGATGTACGTTTCGACGACGTCGCTGGCGAAGACGAGGCGGTCGAGGAGCTTCAGGAAATCAAAGACTTCCTCGTCAACCCTAAGAAATACCAAGACCTCGGCGCAAAAATTCCGCGCGGCTGTCTGCTCGTAGGCCCTCCGGGTACGGGCAAAACGCTGCTTGCGCGTGCTGTTGCGGGCGAGGCTCAGGTACCGTTCTTCAGCATTTCGGGTTCTGAATTCGTCGAAATGTTCGTGGGCGTTGGCGCAAGCCGCGTGCGCGACTTGTTCAAACATGCCAAGGAATCGGCTCCGTCGATCATCTTCATCGACGAGATCGACGCCGTTGGCCGTCAGCGTGGCGCTGGTTTGGGCGGCGGCCACGACGAGCGCGAGCAAACTTTGAACCAGCTGCTCGTCGAGATGGACGGCTTCGAGAAGAATGAAGCCGTGGTGCTCATCGCCGCGACGAACCGCGTTGACGTTTTGGACCCGGCTCTGCTTCGTCCGGGCCGTTTTGACCGTCAAATCGTCGTCGATGCGCCTGACGTTCGCGGCCGCGAGAAGATTCTTGCGGTGCACGCGAAGAACAAGCCTATCGGCCCCGATGTCGACCTGCCGCGCATCGCGAAACTCACGAGCGGCATGACCGGCGCCGACCTCATGAACCTCATGAATGAAGCTGCGCTGCTCACCGCGCGCCGCAACAAGTCGCACATCTCCATGGCCGAGGTCAACGAATCCATGGAACGCCTGATGGCTGGTCCCGAGCGCAAGAACCGCGTGATGAACGAGAAAACTCGTCGCACCATTGCGTTCCACGAATCGGGCCATGCTCTGGTTGGCCACTTGCTGCCGAACGCCGATCCGGTGCATAAGATCACCATCGTGCCGCGCGGCCGCGCGCTTGGCTATACCATGTCGATTCCTGACGAGGATAAATTCCTCGTGAGCCGAAACGAGATGTACGACGAGCTCGCCGTGTTCTTGGGCGGTCGCGTTGCCGAGGAAATCTTCTGCGGCGACATCACGACCGGCGCGAGCAACGACCTGGAGCGAGCCACGAAGATGGCCCGCCAGATGGTCGTGAACTACGGCATGTCCGACGCGCTGGGCCAGCAGACGTTCGGCCAGCCGAACCACGAAGTCTTCCTGGGCCGCGACTATGGCAACACCCAGGATTACTCGCCTGAAACCGCCCAGCGAATCGACGAGGAAGTCGCACGCCTCATGAAGCAGGCGCACGATACCGCCTACGAGATTCTCTCGCAGCGCGCCGACCAAATGCATACGATGGCCGAAGTGCTGCTCGATCGCGAGACGGTCGACGGTGCGGCGTGTGAAGCTTTGCTCAACAACACGTGGGCCGAGTTCTCGAAGAAGGAAGCCGCTGGCGAAATTCCTCCCGACGAGGGCTTCACGCTCGTGGAGCCTGTCGGCAAGCAGGAGGAGCCGCAGCTCACTTCGCCGCGGCAGGCAGCTGAGCCGCAGGGCGATTCTTCGCAGCAGTAGGCTTTTGCCGCAAGGGGGATTGCGGCGCATGACACAACCAAGGGGCGCGTCCCCTCGCTTTCAGGCGAGGGGACGCGTTTGTGCGTATATAAGAAAGGAAGAAACCGAGCATGATGTGGAAATGCGCGAACTTCGAATTCGACTCCACGCGCCCCGTCGTTATGGGCATTTTGAACGTGACGCCCGATTCGTTCTCTGACGGTGGCCAGCACAACGGTTTTGCTGAAGCGGTGGC
>CAKUEV010000380.1 GCA_934646845.1 uncultured Slackia sp. | reverse complement strand
GCCCCATATGTCGGCCATCGACGAGGTGCTCATCGCGCTTGCACACAACGGCACGCTCGTGAATACGAACCGCATTCGCGCCGACCTCATTAGCAAGGGCGTCGAGTTCCGCAGCAACACCGACTCGGAAGTCGCATGCCAGGTCATTGGCTACTACACGCGCGAAACCCATCATCTTACCGAGGGCATCAAAACCGCCATGGAGATGATCGACGGCGCCTACGCCATGGTGCTCGCGAGCCCCACGGCGCTCTACGCGTTCCGCGACCCGCACGGCATTCGTCCGCTGTGCTTGGGCAAGCTGCCCGACGATCGCGGCTGGGTCGTTTCCAGCGAAACCTGCGGCCTCGATATCGTGGGCGCGGAATTCGTGCGCGATGTGCGCCCGGGCGAAATCATCCGCATCAACGACACGGGCATCTCGACGCTGCAGGCCATCGAACCCCAAGAGCCGCGCGGCTGCATTTTCGAATACGTCTATTTCGCACGCCCCGACTCGGTTATCGACGGGCAAAGCGTCTACCAGGCCCGTCGTAAAATGGGCCGCATCCTTGCGCGTGAAGCTCCGGTCGAGGCCGACCTGGTGCTCGGCGTGCCCGACTCGGGCGTGCCCGGTGCGCTTGGCTACTCCGAGGCGAGCGGCATCGAATTCACCGACGGCATCGTGAAGAACCGCTACGTCGGCCGCACGTTCATCCAGCCCACGCAGGAAATGCGCCAAATGGGCATTCGCATCAAGCTCAACCCGCTGCCGAGCGTCATCGCGGGCAAGCGTCTGGTCGTCATCGACGACTCCATCGTGCGCGGCAACACGTCGAAGAAGCTCGTCGACATGCTTCGTTCGGCCGGCGCGGCGGAAATCCATTTCCGCATCGTGAGCCCCGAGGTTATGTGGCCGTGCTTCTATGGCATCGACACCGCCAACCAAGACCAGCTCATCGCTGCAAACATGACCAACGAGGAAATGTGCGAGTTCATCGGTTGCGATTCGCTCGAGTTCATCTCGCTCGATGGCCTGCGCGAAGCTGTGGGCGATGCGCACAGCAAAACGTTCTGCGAGGCGTGCTTCACGGGCGAATATCCCGTTGCGCTGCCCGATTCCATCACGAAGAACGCGTTTTTGAAGAAGAGCTAACCTGTTGCGCCCGCGCTCCTCTTAAGGTGTGGGCGCTTCCGGTTTTCGATGGGGCAAGGGGCCTTCCCTTTGTCCCGCTTTTATTTCAGATGCAAGAGACATTGCATGAGGTTGAAAATGGGAAAGGGGATTGCCCCTTCGCCCGTCAATGAATAGACAGGAGTCTTACCCATGGCAGAAATCACTTACGCCGACGCGGGCGTCGATATCGAAGAGGGCGCGGCTGCGGTCGACGCCATTAAAGACGCCGTGCATTCCACGTATCGTCCCGAGGTCGTGGGCGATATCGGAGGCTTCGGCGGCTTGTTCTCTGCGGCGGCATTCAAGGGCATGGAAGAGCCGCTTATGGTTTCGGGCACCGACGGCGTGGGCACGAAGCTCAAGGTCGCCCAGCTCATCGGCAAGCATGACACCGTGGGCATCGACCTGGTCGCCATGTGTGTGAACGATATTCTGGCGTGCGGCGCCGAGCCCCTGTTCTTCCTGGACTATATCGCCATTGGCAAGCTGAAGAAGGAACATGTCGCCAAGGTTGTGGGCGGCATCGCGGAAGGCTGCCGTCAGGCGGGTTGCGCGCTTATCGGCGGCGAAATGGCCGAGCACCCCGG
>CAKUEV010000379.1 GCA_934646845.1 uncultured Slackia sp. | reverse complement strand
TTCGTGCCTGCTCGCAAGCCCGGCAAGTTGCCGCGCGAAGTGCGCAGCGAAAGCTATGAGCTCGAATACGGAACCGATAGCCTCGAGATTCATACCGACGCGCTCGACGAAAACGATGTGGTGCTCATCGTTGACGACTTGGTTGCCACGGGCGGCACGGCGGTGGCGCAGGCCCATCTTATCGAGCAGTTCGGCGCAAAGCTCGCGGGCATGGGATTCCTCATGGAGCTCGATTTCCTCAACCCCCGCGAGGCCATTGCCAAGGCGACCGACGCCGAGGTCTTCGCGCTCGTTCACGTGGAATAATTCCGCCGTTATTTCTCAATGCGTCGTCTGAGCGCCTCGCATTTTGCTCAGACGACCTGCGGCAAGCATGAAAACCCGTGGAGGTCTTCTCGAAAGCCTCCATAAAAGTGTCGCTTGGGTTACCATTAGCCCCGTACAACTTATGACGTTCGCAAAGGCGAAAACGGGGGAGAAATGTTCGATAAACGCTTGCTTGCTATGGTGCCGGGCGCCGCAAAATACATTCTTGCCAATGTACTGTTCCAATGGATAGCGCTTGTGTGCAACATCGCGCTGCTCATTGTGATTGGCGTATTTCTGCAGGCCACGTTCGAGGGCGCGGCTGACGCCGCTATGGCGATTGGCGTGATGGCCGCTTCTGTGGCGGCGATTGCTGTGCGCATGGTGTGCCAAACGATGGCGCAGCGCATGGGGCAGCGCGCGGCCGCTAAGGCGAAATGCGCCATTCGCCAGCAGGTCTACGATAAGCTCGTCGCTCTTGGCCCCGCCTATAACGAAACTGTGGCAACGAGCGTCGCCGTGCAGGTGAGCGTCGAGGACACCGAGCAGCTCGAGAGCTATTTCGGCCAATATGTGCCTCAGCTGCTCTATGCCCTGATCGCGCCCATTACGCTGTTCGTGGCGCTTGCCCCGCTGTCGCTTCCGGCCGCCGTGGCGCTGCTCGTGTGCGTGCCGTTCATTCCGGCGTCTATCATGGCCGTGCAAAAAATCGCGCGCCGCACCATGCGCAATTACTGGGGCAGCTATTCCGATTTAGGTAGCGTGTTCCTCGAGGCCATCCAAGGCCTCACCACGTTGAAGATTTATTCGGCCGACGCCCAAAAACACAAGGAAATGAACGAGGCAGCGGAAGGCTTTCGCAAAGCGACGATGCGCCTGCTGTCAATGCAGTTGAATTCGATCACCGTTATGGACCTGTTCGCATTCGGCGGAGCGGCGGTTGGCATCATCGCCGCGCTGTGGCAGTTCTCGGTTGGCGCGGCGACATTCGCCGCCGCATTCTCTATCGTGTTCTTGTCGAGCGAGTTCTTCATTCCCATGCGCACTTTGGGTTCGTTTTTCCATACGGCGATGAATGGCATGGCTGCCGCCGAGAAAATGTATGCGATCCTCGACGCGCCGTTGCCGGTTGACGGCACGCACGCGGTTGACGCGCGCAATGCGAACGTCGTATGCCGTGGCGTGGGCTATTCCTACGATGGGCAGCGCCAGGTGCTCGAGGGCGTCGATTTTTCGGCGCCATGCGGCAGCTTTATTGGCGTAACGGGCGAAAGCGGATCGGGCAAATCGACGCTCGCTGGTATTCTGTCCGGCGCGAACGCGCGCTATGCGGGCGATATCAGCATCGGAGGCATTGATTTGCGCGACATTTTGGCCGAATCGTTGCGCGAGACCATTACCACGGTGCCGTTTTCGAGCTACGTGTTCAAGGGCACGCTGCG
>CAKUEV010000378.1 GCA_934646845.1 uncultured Slackia sp. | reverse complement strand
CAATCGTATCGGCGCAAATCGCGCTCGCGGGCATTGGCAACCTCGCAAACTTCGACGAAACCGTTGAAGCCATGCGCCGCGTGGGTAATTCCCTCCCCTTCGAGCTTCGAGAAAGCGCGCTCGGCGGCCTTGCCGCAACGCCTTCCGCATGCGCATTCTGCGAAGGCTGCATGAGTTAGCGAGCCTACGGGACCCGCTACATGCTCGGAGCGCAAACTTTGTCTTAGACCCGTTTAACACTACGAGCATGTAACGGGTTTCGCCCCAATCAGTCCCAAACAGCAAGGAATGTTTAAGCATGCTATCCGTTTTTCTTCAAGGACTATCGTTGGGCTTGGCATTCCTGGCCCCCATTGGCATGCAAAACCTCTTCGTCATCAACAGCGCATTGAGCCATTCATTCGGCCGGGCGCTGGCGACGTCGCTCGTGGTTGTGTTCTGGGATATTTCGCTGGGGGTCACCTGCTTCCTCGGCGCCGGCGCGCTCATGGACGCGTTCCCGTGGCTCAAGAAAATCATGCTCGGGCTTGGCGGCCTGCTGGTCATATATATAGGCATAGGCCTTATAAGGTCAGAAGCGAGCTTGGATGGCGGCAAGGACGTCAACAAGCCATTCTTGAAGATTATCGTTGCCGCATTCGTCGTGACGTGGCTCAACCCCCAAGCCCTCATCGATGGCACCATGATGCTTGGAGCATTCAGGGCAACGCTGCCGGCGAGCGGAGATTTCCCCTTCATCCTCGGCTTCACATCGGCGAGCTTCATTTGGTTCAACGGGCTCGCCATCGCATCGAATTTGCTCGGCGCCAAAATCAATACGCGAGCCCTCACCTGGCTCAATCGCGTTTGCGGCGTCGTGATTATCTGCTACGGCCTCAAGCTGCTTTTCGATTTGGCGCAATTGCTTTTCGGGTAAGTGTTTCTCGGGGAGGCATCGAGCTCACGCAAAAGCGAAGCAATTTGAGGGACGTGCATGAAACCAAAGAACGCGAAAAACATCGCGCACGCGACATCGACAAAACGACGCAGCGGAATATCGAGCATACGTCTACCCTTTTGTTCATTTGGCCGATTTTTCGCCCAAATGGCACTAACGAAACTCAATGAAGTGCGACAGAATTTAAGTATTTGAACGTTTTTTGAGAGATGGGATTCGAAGATGCTTGATCGCCGTACGTTTATTGCTGCCGGAGCATCCTCGCTAGCGGGTATCATGCTGCCTCGTGTGCCAGGCCTCCAAGGTGTATTCGCGTTGCCATTCGCGCCAACCGAGGCCTACGCCGACGAAGAGGATCCCTTCAGGGTCCTGGTGCTCTCACGCACCATGTTCGGCGTGGTGGTGGTCGACGTCGCCAGCAAGAATAATCCCATCGCAGGCGCCCAGGTCACGCTCACGTCGCGTTATGCCGCTGGCAAGCAGCTCACGACCACTACCGATGAAGAGGGCACTGCCATCTTTGAGGTCGCTCCGCTTTCGGAGGGCTATGTAGACGAGGCAACGCTTCTCGACGCATACGACTTTAACGGCGGCATCTCTATCAGCATGGCGGGTTACCGCGATGTCGAGATCCCTCTCGCGCGCATCCAGGGCGGCACTGCCATAACCGCACCCACGTGCCCACTTTCCGATGGCGAGCCATACTTTCGCCAGCTCACGTTTGACGAATGGGACATCCAGTACGCTGACGCCACATTCATGGCAATGCCCAAGGGCGACTCCGCCAACGAGCAGCCCGACACGCACGCCTTTAC
>CAKUEV010000377.1 GCA_934646845.1 uncultured Slackia sp. | reverse complement strand
CCCGCAAAGATTTCGTCGCCGACGAGGTGCTGCAGATGGTGTGGGGCAGGGCCTGCGAGGGCAAGAAGAAGCCCGTCGTCGGCGTGTGCCGCCTGACCACGAAGTCGAACAGCGACAACTTCCGCGCGAGCTCCATCCAGGGCGTTATGAAGCGCGTCAAGGCAAAGGGCGTGCCCGTGGTGGTCTACGAGCCCACGCTCGACGCGCCGGAGTTTTTCGGCAGCGAGATCACGCACGATTTGGCCAAGTTCAAGGCCGAGTGTGACGTGATCGTGGCCAACCGCTGGAGTGACGACCTGGCCGATGTGGCCGACAAGGTGTACACGCGCGACTTGTTCAAGAGGGATTAGCGCAGAAGGGGCCCCTGCTTGGGGCTCTGCTGGATTGAATTGAGGGGTGTAATCGGCTGGCGCCGTGCGCCCCTCTTTTGGTTTGGGTATGGGGCGATTTTGAGCTTGGCTTGGACGACGCGTGCGGTGCGGGACTGGGTGACGCGTTGAGGCGCGGTGCGTGGCGCATGTTGGCAATGCGCTGAATGCTCGACATCGAAGTTCATCGGCGGCTTATCTTGCGCCGTAATGGGGAGGCGTCTTAGGAAAGGTGCTTGTAAGCGATGCTGGGCGACACACTGCCCGTCTTAGCCGTGACGCTTCTCCGAAATTGCTTTTCGGAGAAGCGCAGGCGCTTGACAAGAAGGTTAAAATGATTGAAATATTTTGACTTGCAGGGAGGGTGCTTTTCGATGTCTAGGTATCGCTACGAAGAGCTTTCGCCTTCGCAATTTGAAAACCTTGTAGTCGACATTTGCCGTTGTCTAATCGGCAAAGGCGTTCGGGGCTTTTCTGAAGGGCCGGACGGTGGTCGTGATGCTCGTTTTGACGGTGTGGCGGATGACTATCCCAGCAAACGGGAGCCATGGGCAGACATTACGATTATTCAAGCTAAGCATACTTCTCGAACAGATGCCTCGTATTCGGATAATGATTTCAAAGGGTCCGGTGCGATGCTTGATAAGGAAATTCCACGAATTCAGAAACTTGTCAAAGCAAAAAAGCTTGACCACTACTTCTTGTTTGCCAATCGCAAGCTTGGTGCTAACACAGATGACGAGATAGTTAGTCGTATTGCTTCTGAATGCGGGTTAGCTCTGAGTGATGTGCATATTGCGGGTGTTGAAGAAATCGATGACTTGCTCGTTCGGTACCCAGAAATACCCCAAAGACATCACCTTGATTTGCTTTCTGCCCCACTTCGTATTACAAGGGATAACCTTGCAGCGGTAATTGAGTCAATGCATAAGGCCATCGATACGACAGGTGTGGACTCCGCTGATGACCCCGTTAAGCGGACGTCTCTGAGGCGAAAGAACGAGCTAAATGGTGTTAGCGAAGATGAAATCGCTCCCATCAGGAAACTCTATCTTAAAGATACGCGAATCATTGAGGAATTCTTGTCGAATCCGATGAATCGGGAATTGCTTAGCAAATACAACGAGGCAATCGAGGAGCTGAATGTTAGGCTTCCGAATCTTATGGCATTGCATAACGGTTTCATGGGTGCGTGGCATGCGATTTACGACATCATGGTTAACCATGATGAAGCGCTGAGGCGTAACAGCCGACTGGTGCGGGCTGTTCAATTCTATATGTACTGGAATTGCGATTTTGGAAGGAGCGACGATGGCGATAAAGCCGAATAAACATTCAAATCCAGATCAGACCATCATTGCTGTCGCTGCTCTTCTCCTCAAAAC
>CAKUEV010000376.1 GCA_934646845.1 uncultured Slackia sp. | reverse complement strand
GCTCAGAAGATCGCTGCCGACGAGGCTGCTGCTGCCCAGGCTGCGCAAGAGTAACAACCCTGCGCTTCTGTCGCAATGAAGAAGAGTGCGCCGCGAGTTCTGCCCGTGGCGCACTCGTATAATGTCGAAGGGGACGACATGGGAATTCGGGGAACAAGGAGTCGGTGGATTATTCTCGCCGTGGCGGGAATGGTGATATTCGTCGCCTACCTTATGCAGTATCAGGCTTCGGCGCTTGCGTTTCGCATTGGCCCTTCATTCGGAATCGATTCTGTCGAGCTGGCGAATTTGATGTTCGCCCCTATGTTGCTCGCCGCATTCATCGGGATTCCTCTTGGCGTTTTGGCCGATAAGTTTGGGGTTCGGCGCGTCGTGGGCCTTGCGCTCGTCGTTTCGTGTTGCGCCGCGTTTGCGCGCGTCGAGGCGCAGAGCTATACGCCGCTGCTTATTTTTACGGTGCTTTTGGGCTTTGCCCCCGCTGCGATGAATGCGAATATCATGCGCCTGTTCGGCGCGTGGTTCGAAGACAAGGTGAGCGTGGCGATTGGGGTTTATTACGCCTGCTCCGGCTTGGGCGCAATGGCGGCTTTGTACACGAGCGCGGTTTTGCCCTCGACGCGCGTCGCGTTCTTGGTTTCCGCGGCGGCGCTGCTCGCGTGCGTCGCGATGTGGTGGTTGCTTGTGGCGAACGCTCCCGACAGCGGCAAAGCGAGCGGTGAGGCGAGCGCGGCTGAATGTTCCGCCGCGCCTGCAGAGGGCGAGATAAGCGCGCTCGAGTGCTTTTCGAAGGCGGCAAAATCGAAGGGCATGTGGCTTGTCGCGATTGCTACAAGCATGGGACTTGCCGCGAAAACCGCGTATTTGAGCTTCATGCCCCAGGCTCTCGCGCAAAGCATGCCTCCCGCTATGGCCAATGGTTTCGCCATGGCCGTGACGCTCGGCGGCATTGCGGGCTGCCTGTTCGGCCCAATGCTCTGCATGCATTCGGGGCATCCGAAACGGCTGCTCGTATTGTGCTCGGCCGCGACATCGTTGCTTATGTGCTTCACTGCCGTGACGCTGTCGGCTCCTTCCGCCGCAGTGCTCTTCGCTGTTGGCGCGCTTTCGTCAATGACCGCTCCTTTGGTCGAGGCGGTTCCATGCCGCCTTCCGGAGTTGCGCGGCGTTGTGGGAAGCGCGGGCGGAATCATTGGCTCGGCAAGCCTTGTCGCAACGTATGCCATTCCGCTGGTCATCGTCGCGCTCGTCGGATCCAACTATATGGTTCAGATGATTGCCGTCGCCGTCTGCTTTGCTCTGAGCATCCCTGCCATTTTGGGCCTGTCGGCGCTGAAATAAGGTAGGCGCGCGGTATGCGCTTGGCATGCGAAGCGGGAGAGGGGGCATGGCGTTCTCAATGAAATGCAGTCCGACGGGTTGTCTGCTTTCAAAAAAGCATGCGGTATTCAAAAGAAGAAAGAGAAGAAAAGGAAATAGCCATCGATTAGCTACCAAATAGTTAAGGGTTAGCAGGTATCAGAAAGGTACTAAGATATCTAAAAGAAACGAGGGCCAGGCGGTCCCCGTTTCTTTTAGAAGCGAATTAGTCTTGCTTCACGACAAGAACGTCGCAACGCAAGTTACGAATGAGGTACGTCGAGACGCTGCCGACGAAGACATACTTGATGTTGCTCAAGCCGCGTTCGCCGCAAATGACCAAGTCGGGATCGAACGGCTGAATGAGTTCTTCGTTCAGGGTTTCGGTAATGCGACCGGC
>CAKUEV010000375.1 GCA_934646845.1 uncultured Slackia sp. | reverse complement strand
GCGTAAAGAGCTTGCGGTAGAAATCGGGGTCTTCGAGCACCGTTGCGACGAGCGCTTTGTAATAGCCGCTCGTATCGAGCGTGCGGGCGCCCGTCTCTTTGTGCACGTAATAGGGAAGCGCTTCCTTGCCAGCGCCTGTTGCAGAAAACGGCGCACTCACGAGTTGACTCTCGGGGAAATCGTGGCGCAGCTTGGCTGCGAGCGATGTGCGGAAAATCCACATGGCGACATCGTATTTACTGCCGAAATGATAATAGAACGTATTGCGGTTCACGCCGAGTTCTGAAATGAGGACGGCAACTCGCGTTTGCGATAGCGATGTTTTTCGAACCGATTCTTTGAAAGCGGCGGCTATTTCCGCGCGCGTGTCACGCTTTGCCATGCGATACCCCTTATTTGCTTCCCCTGGGTAAATTATAGGCACCCGAAGGGCTCAAGGCGAGAATCTATCGCCTAATGGCCCAAATACATCCTGTTCGTCTATGAAAGCGTGCTCATTGATGGCTTGCAATTAGTCATATCGTAAATCTGTCTAGCAGCTGTTGGACGCGCCGTGTTTCCGTCTAATGAACTTCTCCTTCACACAATCCACAATACAAAGTGTCCGGATGAGACATGAATCCGGACCATAAGGGGATTTTCTTTTAGGAGGAAACATGGAAGACGTTAAGCGTCCGCTCGATGGCGTGAAGGTCGTTGAAATGGCGACGTTCATCGCGGTTCCCGCTGTTGGCCGTATTCTTGCCGACATGGGTGCCGAAGTTATCAAAATCGAATCCGCCAAGGGCGACAATCTGCGCTTCACTGCTCCGAACGAGGGCCGTCCGTCCGACCCGCACGAGGACACCAACTTTGACCTCGAGAATGCCAACAAGAAGGGCATCGTGCTTGACCTTCGCCAGCCCAAGGGCAAAGAAGTGCTGTTCAAGATGCTCGACGACGCCGACATTTTCCTGACCAACTGGCGCCCTGGCGCTCTTGCGCGTCAGAACCTCACCTACGACGAGCTGAAGGTTAAGTACCCCAAGCTCATCTACGCCAGCCTCACGGGCTATGGCGACAAGGGTCCCGACAAAGATCTGCCCGGCTTTGACTACACCGCGTTCTTCGCGCGTTCCGGCTGGTCGGGATCGCTGTATCAGAAGGGCACCGTTCCTTCGAACCTGATTCCTGCCCTGGGTGACCACCAGGCAGCCCTCGCGCTGACCGCTGGCGTTCTGGGCGCGCTCTATCGCGCAGCCAAAACCGGCAAGGGCGAGAACGTCTCCACCAACCTGCTGCACACCGCCATTTGGGTTCAGTCCTTCCAGATTCAGGGCGCACAGTACGGCACCGAGTTCCATGGCGTCAACTACCCGTTCGATCGCCGCGAGAATCCGTTGCCTTATCAGCCGGCCGTCAAGACCAAGGACGAGCGCTTCCTGCAGGTCATGGGCCCGAACTTCTCCATTTACTGGCCGCTTATCATGAAGGCGATCGGCCGCGAGGACGTTCTCGACGATCCCGTGATGAACGACCAGAAGAAGATTCAGGAGGCCGGCCGCCTCGGCGAAGCCTACGACCTGGTTCAGGAAGGCTTCCAGCAGAAGACCATGGAAGAGTGGATCCCCATTCTGACCGAGCTCGACATTCCGTTCGCTGCGTGCAAGACCTACGAAGAGGTCTCCAAAGACGAGCAGGCTTGGGCAAACGACGTGTTCTACGAGATGGACTACCCGCGCGGCCCCAAGGCTCTGGTTCGTACCCCGATCGATATG
>CAKUEV010000374.1 GCA_934646845.1 uncultured Slackia sp. | reverse complement strand
TGCTATCGCCGCTCAGAGCGTCTACGAATTCGAAGACATGGTTGCCGACAAGCACATGGCTGCCCGTGGCAACTTCGTCGAGTGGGAGACCAAAGACGGCGCAACCTTCAAGGGCCTTTCTCCCATGCCTCGCTTCGAGCAGACCCCGGGCCAGATTTGGCGCCCGATGCCTGCCCAGGGTGGCGACACCATGGACGTCCTTACCAAGCTTGGCTACACCGCCGAGCAGGTGCAGGAGCTCGCTGAGAAGAACGTCGTCAAGATTGGCGAGAACTAAGCGGGATTTCGCGATTTTCATCGCGGCGTAATTGCTGATGTGGCCCGCATTCGTGCGGGCCACATTTAAAAACTGGGGATTTTTTACCAGGAATTCGGGGGAAAGGTTTTAGCGCATGGCAACTATTGTGGGAAACCAGAATTTGGCTGACATGTGGGAATGGCTCGCCACTAACAGGGGGTCGCATACCTTCCTTGAGTTTCATGGCAAAGATGGCTCGCAGCGCGATTTCACCTATGCCGAATTCAATGCATACATCAATCGTGTTGCGAATCTTCTTTGCTCGGTCGGCGTGACCGCCGGCCAGAATGTGGGCGTGCAGCTCTACAACAGCCCCGAGCACATCGCATGCTGCATGGCGTGCGCCAAGCTCGGCGCGGTGGCGGTGCCCATCAACATGCAGCACACGCTTGCCGAATGCGTGTACGTGTTCGAGAAGTGCGACATCTCGGTGGTTATCGCCGAGCCCGATTGCCAGTGCTACTACTGCGAGGGCGTGGAAAGCTGCATTGCCGGTCCGCTTGGCGGAGAGCCGCATCATGTGCCTACGCTGTTCATCGCGCACGCGGGCGACGAGGGGCTTTTCGGCACGGCGCGCGACTTCGACGCGGAAGTTGCCGAGCAGGCAAGCGAGCTTTCGGCTTCGGTCGACATCGACCCGCTCGATACGGCTATGATCATTTTCACCTCGGGCACTACGAGCGACCCGAAGGGTGTTGAACTTACCCACGCCAACATGCTCTATGGCGGCTATTATGGCGACTGGCAGTGCAACCTTTCGCCCGACGACCGCTTGCTCACGACCATGCCGGCGTTCCATTCCAATTTCCAAACCGCGGCGCTCATGCCCGTGCTCACCTGTGGCGCGACGCTCGTTTTCGTTGAGAAATACAGCGCGCATCGCTACTGGTCGCAGGTGCGCGAATTCGGCGCCACCGCGCTGCAGCTCGTTGCCATGATGGTGCGCACCCTTATGATGCAGCCCGTGGCGGAAGGCGAGCGCGACCACAACGTGAAGTCGGTGCAGTATTACCTGGCTATCGAGGAGTCTGAGAAAGACGAATTCGAGAACCGTTTTGGCGTGCGCCTGCAGAACTGCTACGGCCTTACCGAATCGGTGTGCTGGGTCACGACCGACCTGCCGTATGGCGAGCGCCGTTGGCCGAGTGTGGGTCGCGGCGGCCTGGGCTACGACGTGCGCGTGGTCGATTCCGAGGGCAACGTGCTTCCTGCCGGCGAGGTGGGCGACATCGTCTTCCATGGCGAGATGGGCGTCTCCCTTATGAAGGGCTACTACAACGATGAGGGCGCCACGAATTCCTGCGTTGACTGCAAGGGCTGGATGCGTTCGGGCGATAAGGGCTATTTCGACGAGGGCGGTTGGATGTACTTCGTCGACCGCAAGTCCAACATGATCAAGCGCGCCGGCGAAAACATTTCCGCCTCTGAGGTTGAAGAGGTTCTCAATACATTCCCCGGC
>CAKUEV010000373.1 GCA_934646845.1 uncultured Slackia sp. | reverse complement strand
GACGCTCCCGTGCTTGTGTCATGGGGAAGCCGAAATCGTTCGGCCATGGTTCGCGTGCCTCGCTACAAGCCGGGCAAACCCTCATCGACGCGCATTGCAGTGCGCAGCGTCGATTCGGCGGCGAATCCGTATTTGGCGTATGCCGCCATGCTCGGCGCAGGCCTCAAGGGCATCGAGGAAGGCCTCGAGTTGTGCGCGCCGGTCGAGGAGAACTTGTTCAACCTTTCGCAGGCTGAAATCGCCGAACGCGGCTTGAAATACTTGCCGCGCGACCTTTCCCAGGCGGTTGATGAGTTCGAGAAATCGGAGCTCATGCACGAGATTCTTGGCGATGTGATCTGCGAGAACCTCATTTCGGCCAAGCGTGCCGAATGGGAAGAATATCGCGCGCACGTGAGCTCGTGGGAAATCGACCGTTATCTGGCAAGGCTGTAGGGAGGAGCGCTATGCATTCCAAGACGATTCTTGTTTCGTGCGGCCGCACCATCACGCTCGAGCGTGCGTCCGCGTTATTCTCTTCCATGGATGCCGACGTGCGCGCGCTGAAAGTGCCGCCCGCGCAGGCGCTTTCTTCCGGCCATGGCTTGGGCGTCGATTTGCTCGTGATTGACGACACCGATGGCGGGTGCGACATTCCGGCCATCGAAGCCGAGCTTGCCAGCGGCGGCGATTCCACGCTGTTTTTGATGCTCGACGAATCGCGCATGAAATCGGTGCGCTTGCCTGTGCGCGTGACGAGCGATTTCGCATGCAGCGGCGCGAGCGATGACGAAATCAAGCTTCGCTGCCGTCGCCTTTTGTGGCCGGGTGAAATGACGAGTGATGCCGACTTCATCCATATGGGCGCGCTCACGGTGAATCTGGCGACGTACCAGGTCAAGGTCAATGGCGAGCCTATCGACCTCACGTTCATGGAGTATGCCCTGCTGTCGTTCTTGGTTACGCATCCGGGTCGAATTTATTCGCGCGAGGTGCTGCTCTCGCAGGTGTGGGGCTTCGACTATTACGGCGGCAGCCGCACGGTCGATGTGCATGTGCGTCGCCTGCGCGCCAAGCTCGGCCCCGAGGTTGCCCAGCATATCGAAACCGTGCGCGGCGCTGGCTATTTGTGGCAGAGCTAAACGCGCAAAGCACGAAGCGAAAAGCGCGAGGCGCGAAGCGAAAAACACGAGATGCGTTTGAGCGCAATAAAGAAAAGACCAGCCCGTGGGTTGGTCTTTTCTTTTATGAGGAGGGGTTAAAAGAGGGATGTGCGCGGGTAGTGCCGCGTTGGGGGTTTAGCCCAGGTATTCGTTGATGACGTTGCCAGCGTACACGCCGGAGCCAAGAGCAAGGCCGACGGAAGATCCCGGGTTGTCGTAGTAAGGCACGCAGTAGGTGCTGCCCTGGTCAACGCCCGCCACATACAGGCCTTCGATGGCGTTGTTGTCCTTGTCCATTGCGCGCAGCATGCTGTCGACCTTGATGCCGCCATTGGTGCTCCAAGCGCTGGGCAGGTACTCAAAAATGTAGAAGGGAGCCTTCGCGACGGGCTTCAAGAACGCGGGGTCTTTGCCGAATTCATCATCGACGCCCTTGGCGCAATACTCGTTGTACGACTTCACGGTTTCCTCGAGCTTGGGAAGGTTGAACTTCTCAGCGAGCTCGGCGATGGTGTCGGCCTTGGCCGCCCAGCCCTGGTCAATGGCCTGCTGAAGGTGGGTCTCGGCGTTTTCCTTGGTGGGGCAGTAGTAGCCGACCTGCGCGCCGCTCGCCCACGA
>CAKUEV010000372.1 GCA_934646845.1 uncultured Slackia sp. | reverse complement strand
AGCGAAGCTTCGCTGGCATATCTCAGACAAGGCTATCCAAAAGGTGAACGCGCATTTCGATGCGCTCATCGAAGCCGCAAAGGAACCTCAAACAGTCGATATGTCAGAATGCTCATGCATCCATGCCGACCAGACGAAGCGCATGCTTATCGTTGACGAGCTGGGACGCCTCGAGCTCTTGCACAACGAAGGCCTCACGAGCGCCATGGAGTTGCTAAAGCGCGGCCCTGAAGAGCGCTACGAATGCGCCCTGCTCGTCGCACGAGACATGTTCGACTTGCACCGCCTAGCCGAGATGCGCTTTGCGGCCGCTTGGGGCGGCTCCAAGCGCATCTCCCCCACCGATGAAGCGCGCGACGAGATCGTCGCTTCCGTTTTAGGCCTTTAGAGCCACCAGCGGCCCCAAGCGCTCCTTCAAGCGCCCACCGAACGTTCCTCTCTAGCAGTTCCTGGACGGACTAGGAGTGCCTCGGACAGCTAAGGCTCGACAATAATCCTAGAATCACGTCAACCGCGCCATGCAGCTCGATATCGCCATCAGGGTCTGCGGTTATGCCTCGGGTCACAAGCTCGCGCGCAAATGCTTCGGAGGCAACGAGCCGTTCCATCTCTTCATTGGAAGCAGACACGAAGCCCCACTGGCCGCAGGAGGCCGCCGTAACATCCCTATAACCGCCTTCGGGGGCCTCGTCGGAGATGTCGACTTCATCGCAGCACCACCGGCCGGCCCATTCATCCTTAGGGTCGTCACATGGCGAAAGCAGCCAAGGAATGGGATCGAATCTAGACCACGAATAGTTGCCGCTGTAGAAGCACACCGAATCGACCGGCGCTCGATCGCGATCGACGTACTCACCGCGAGTTTTGTTCACGGCATAGCGATAATGGCGAACATCAAGCTCGAAAAGCCCATCGTATGGAACCTCGTCAGAATCTGGGGCATCGCCATACACGGCACGCATTAATCCCCTCGAATCAGAGAAAAGACCCGAAACGTCAACGAACGAATCGAGGACGGTTTCATAGGGATACCCGCCGAAAAGCTTCCCAACTGGGCTTTCCTTCTCTGGATTGAAGTAATCGCCGATAAACAAAACGGGGTCTCCGCGCCACGGCCCCGCCATAAGCGTGCAAGCGGCGTCGGTGTATCGGATGCCAAGCTCGCTGGCGATACTGAGCATGAACCCGAACTCGCTAAAGACGTCAGCCTCGATCCATTCCTTCTTCTTCGGGTTCGCCCACATGAAATACTCGCCCATATCGCATCACTCGAAATACGAATCGATGCCACGAGCATCTATGAGTTCGCGAGCCATAACCTGGCCTTCGATCGCTTCCTGCAAGCGCTTGGCGTAATAGGTTTGCCCGAGAAGTTCCTCGATGCGCTTCATATCTTCTTCGCTCACGGCATATTTGGATTGCGCTTCCATTTCTCCCCTCGCATTCGCTCGATTCGACATCGAAAGCCCGCTGACTTTATTTAGGAGCCAACATAGCGTAATAAAGCAAAAGGAGTGTCCAGCACATTACCCAGCTGCATTTTTTACCTTGACGAGGGCTTTATTTGCTTCGCCTCAAAGCGAATGCGACCAGAGCGCCCGCACGATAGGGGCCAACATTCGATGGCGCTGGGGCCCAGAGTGGCATCGGCCCGCGCGAGCAATAACGAAGACGACGGGAATGCGCGAACGCGGTTCAACCGAACGGAAGGGCTATCGAATCGATCGAGGAGCGGACGACGCGTCGAATGCCCACCACCGA
>CAKUEV010000371.1 GCA_934646845.1 uncultured Slackia sp. | reverse complement strand
ATCGGCCCCAACGATTTGACCTGCGGAAAGAACGGTCGTTTCGGCGGAATTGGCCGATGGCGCCGCTGCTCCGCTGAATGCGCGCGCCGCTGCGCCCACCGGAGGCAGCGTGGTGGTTTCGGCGCCTTCGAACGGCGTGCGTGAAATGGGCATAACGGTGGTTTGCGCGTGCGCAAAGTTTTGGGTTGCGCCTTGGATTGCGTTTTGGGCTGCGCCCTGGGTAACGACGGCGCTGGCCGCCGCGTTTTCTTCCGCATTGTCGCTTGAAGCCAGGCCACGAAGTTTTTCGGCCGACCCTGCCAGGAATTTCTTGTAAAGCTGCGATGAAACGGTCGACACGACCGAACCTACGGCGACGCCGATGACCGAGCCGGCAATGCCGATTTGCGCGGAAAGCAGCATCGAAGTTACCGCAGCCAATGCGCCAGCGGTGACTTGCGAAACCGAAAGCCCTTCAAAAAGGCCCTTGATTCCAGTTGGTTGAGGGGCTTCGGCTTCAGCCTTGGGCGAGATAACGACGGTTTTCGCCGCCGAATCGGCGCGCTGGCTGCGATTTTCTTGACTGTATGCGCGTCTGTCCATGGTTGCCTCCTATCAAATAAAAGCAAGCGTCCGATTGGCTTGCGGCAAATGCGTTTGGTACGAGTCGAACATATCGCGCGTTCGCGCAATGGGAAGAATCTGAATCGAAACGTTACCTCGGCGCCACGGAACCGCGACAAACATAAGGGATAGGTTTTGCGGGGATGGCTTTTTCGGGCACGGGCTTCTTGAGGGAGCGGGCTTTCTCGGGCGCGAGCGTTTGCGGGGATGGGATTTTTCGGGCGCGCTTCCGTGCCGACGAGCTTTAGCGACGCCGGGCGTTTGCGGTGATGGGGAAGAGGAACGAAGCACGAGAGGTGAGAGGAACAAGGTGAGAGGAGGGAGGAAAGAAATGCAGAAGGTCCGTTCATATGCAAGCAATACGAGTCTGCTACGATTGGTCGCGACAGGCAATTGCGAAAAGGGGCTCCAATGACCGAGAAGAAACCGCTGGTCGCGGCAGATGCGACGCTTGAGCAAATTCGAGATCAATTCAAGAACGATCGATACGCCACCGAATCGCTCGGCGCGGTAATCGAAGAAGCGCGCGAGGGCTATGCGCGCGTGTCGATGGAGGTTGGCCCGCAGCACCGCAATGCCATGGGCGCGGTAATGGGCGGCGTGTACTTCACGCTGGGGGACTATTCATTTGCCATTGCTTCGAATGTGGGCCAGCCGCCTACGGTTTCGGTAAATAACTCGATCGATTACCTTACGGCCGCCAAGGGCGATCGCCTTGCGGCTGAATGCCATATGGAAAAGGCAGGTCGCGCCATGTGCTTCGCGCGTATCGATGTGTGCGACGGGGAAGGAAGGCTGTGCGCCCGCATGAACGTGACGGGTGCGCGCGTGTAACTTCTCGATTTTCGATTCCTGGCTGAGTGCGGCTCGAAGTTTGCCCGGGTCTCAATGGGGTATTGCTCGCTGAGCTTTAGTCGCCACTGGAAGAAATGGCTTGAATCGTGGGCCGCACCGCTGGCGCCGGTCGGCCTCCTGGACTTGATGGAGTACTGCCCGTCGGCCCCTGAGCGGGGTTGCGCCAAGACCGTCGGTGTTCACTTCTGCTCTTCATTTCAAAATGAAACACCGCCAAGCGGGCGCATAGTGAGCGAAGCGATCGGTAGCCCGCTGTGGTCCTGGCGCAACCCCGCTCAGGGGCCGACGGGACGACGGTAGAGAGCCGGGTTCGCGGGGCGCCTTGGTGC
>CAKUEV010000370.1 GCA_934646845.1 uncultured Slackia sp. | reverse complement strand
CTGGCGGAGGAGGGGGGATTCGAACCCCCGTGACCCGGGTTGCGGGCCAAACGGTTTTCGAGACCGCCGCATTCAACCACTCTGCCACCCCTCCGAGGGTGCGACCAAGAAGGTCGTATGAAAAAGCGCCGTGCGAAACGGCGCTTAGGTTATCTGGCGGAGAGATGGGGATTCGAACCCCAGATACGCTTTTGGCGCATACACGATTTCCAATCGTGCTCCTTCGGCCAGCTCGGACATCTCTCCATTGCGTCGATTGCTATGCGTATTGCGCGTAGCGAAAAAGGAGTATACCAAAAAAGTCGCAAAGGTAAACAGGTTTTTTAAAATTATTCCCCGTCGACTTCTTCGTCTTCAATAATTGCAGGAACTTCTTCGTCTCCAGCCAGGAAATTCGGCGCTTCAGCGAGATACACGACTTCTTCGTCAAACGTCAGAACGTCGTTGCCCTCTTCGTACATAAGGCACACGGCAACGCCCTTGCCGCCGTCGGCCGTGCCGCCCTCGGCGATAATCGCGTCTTTGCGGCCGGCATCGGTGTCGATGTAGCCGTCGTAGCACAGCACGTATGCGCGAGCGCCCGTAGCGGCTTCGACGGTTTTGCGCGCCGACTCGAAGCATTCTTCGGTCGTGCCGGTGTGGGTGTCTTCCGTCACGGTTTCGCCGTTGAGCAGTGCCGTGAACGGCACGACCTCAGAACCCGCCTCCATGCGGTCCTGGGCTTCCTCGATTGCCTGCAGCAGCAGAATCTCGAGGGTTTCGTCGATCTGGGGAACGCCGAGCTCGTCGCTCTCAACGTTGCGGTCAGCCATGGTTTGCTCCTCTCTGTCGCCCGCGCGCGAGCGTGTTGGGAAACTCAATGCGCCTTTAGCGCTTTGCAAATCGTGCCGAATCATAGCAAAAGGCGCCTCTCGAGCTGCGATATTGCAACGTTTCGGTTGAAAACACACGTTGCATAACAGGTATTCATTGGATCGAGAGATGCTTTTCGTGAGGGAAATGAAGTGAAGTGCAAAGGAAAACGCGCGGAAAATTTGTTTGATTTGACGCAATCTGGCGGCTTTTCCAAGGGAAAAGGCCGCGAATCGGGCAAGGTCTCGGCAAGATTCGCACGCTAATCTATCTAATACGTGCATGCTTCGTAGGGAATTGTGGCGCACGCGTGGAGTTGAGGCAAAGGCGCAAAACAACAATTGCCCTGATTGGATTTGGCTGTTATCATAGCCAGGTTTCCTGTCCCGGGCAGCGCCTTCATATGCCCCGGGACCGTTAAGTCCAGAGGAGGTGACACAATGAAGGCTTATGAATTGCTGTTCTTCGTCGCGCCCACCATCAGCGACGAAACCCGTCTCGCCGTTATGAAGCGTATCGAGGCTACCATCGCCGAGGGCGAAGGCAAGATCGACAACGTTGAGGATTGGGGCAAGCGCAAGCTCGCCTACGAGATCAACGGCCTGACCGAGGGCGACTACACCCTCATCGATTTCCACGCAGACCCCGCCAACATCGCGGAGCTCGATCGCGTGCTGCGCATCACCGACGCGGTGGTCCGCCACAAGATCGTTGTTCGCACCGACCGCGAGTAATCTCGGTCAACCAGTAGGCAGGGAGCAGCTGCTCTCAAACTTCAAGAATTGAGGATTTTGTCATGAGCATCAACAAAGTGGTTATCACGGGCAATCTTACGCGCGACCCCGAGCTTCGCGAAACCCCGAGCGGTTTCCAGGTCCTTTCGTTCGGCGTGGCTGTCAATGACCGCCGCCGCAACCCTCAGACCCAGCAGTGGGA
>CAKUEV010000369.1 GCA_934646845.1 uncultured Slackia sp. | reverse complement strand
ACGGGGTCGGCGGTAATCATGGAAAGGTCGGTGTAGAGCTTGGCGGTTTTCTCGTTGTAATTGCCCGTGCCGAGCTGCGTGATGAACTGCAGGCCGCCTTCGCTGCGGCGCGTGATGGCGCAGATCTTCGAGTGCACCTTGTAATCGTGGAAGCCGTAGATGATGTTGCATCCAGCCTGCTCAAAGCGCTGGGACCACTCGATGTTGTTGCTCTCGTCGAAACGCGCGCGCAACTCGAACAGCGCGGTCACGTCTTTGCCGTTTTCGGCCGCGGTAATAAGGGCCTCGGCCAGGCGCGACTGGCTTGCCAGGCGGTACAGCGTGATTTTGATGCTCACGACATCGGGGTCGACGGCGGCTTCCTGGAGCAGCTTCACGAACGCGTCCATAGTTTCATACGGGTAAGAGAGCAGCACGTCGCGGCGAAGCACCTGGTCGGTGATGCGCTCTTTGCGCGAAAGCGATGCGGGCCATTGCGGGCTTGCCGGTTCGTCCATGAGCGGCTCGGCAATCGCCTTAGGGGCCTTGCCCATAAGGGCGAACGCGTAGCCCATGTCGAGCGGCATGCCAACGGTGTAGGCCTGCTGCTTCTTCAGGCCGAGCTTTTCGCGCAGGAATTTATCGGTGGTGTACGACAGCGGGCGCTCGCTTTCGAGGCGAACGGGGGCCAGGCGGCCGCGCTTCTTCAAGATGCGCTGCATATGGCTGCGGAAGTCCTCGTCGTATTCGTCGGATTCTTCGGCCGTATCGAGGTCAGCGTTGCGCGTGACCTGAATCACGTTGGCGTATTTCACCGGGTACATCTCGAAAATTTTGTCGGCGACCATTTCGAGCGCGTGCTCGAGCAGGATGAACGAGTATTTGCCGTTTTCGCCCGTGAGCTCGATCATGCGCGGGCAGTTGCGAGGCATGGGGATGATGCCCATGAGCACGTTTTCGGCCGCTTTGGCGCGCGCGGCTTTGCGCTCGGCCTTGGTGGCATCTTCGGGCAGCGCTTCGGCTTCGGCTTCCTCATCGAGGCGCACGGCGATATACAGCGCGCCGTTTTCCAAGTGGGGGAATGGGTGCGTTGCGTTGATGATCTGGGGCGATACGAGCGGCAGCACGTTGCAGTCCAGGTAATCCATGAGCTCGCTGTGCTGGGCGGGCGTGAGCTCGTCGGGGTAGAGCTGGTGGATGCCCGCGTCATCGAGCAGGTGGCGCGTTTGGCGGAAATCTTCGGCCGCGATGGGCGTGAGTTCGCGCACGCGCGCATACACGGCGTCGAGCTGTTCGCGCGGCGTCATGCCGGTCTTCGAGTCGAACACGATTTCTTTCGCCAGCTCAAGGTCGGTAAGGCTGCCGACGCGCACCATGAAGAATTCCTGCAAGTTGCTGCGCCAAATGGAGATGAATTTCAGGCGCTCGAGCAAGGGGACGTGCGGGTCGATGGACTGGTCGAGCACGCGCTTGTTGAACTCGAGCCAAGAAAGCTCGCGGTTCTGCATGTAGGACTTGTGCGCCGGGCGTACGAGTTTTTTCTCGAGACGATCGGCCTTCGGCTTCTTGGCCTTTTTCGTGTCGTCTACCTCTGCGACAGTGGCCTTTGCTTCGTTTTCCTCACCCATGATATTCCTCCCTCATGTGCATCGAGAACAGGGGAAATACACCAAACCGTATAGATGTGGGGCGTATTCTCCTGAAAAAACGCATTAGCAACTAACCATTATACCGATAAGCAGATGCTATAAATTTGCACAAACCCAAGGCTTTGCACCGATTTAGCGAAAGGGGCCTTGCGGGGCGCGAGTGGGCG
>CAKUEV010000368.1 GCA_934646845.1 uncultured Slackia sp. | reverse complement strand
CCCTTGTTGCGAATATGCTGGTCGAGCGGCTTCAAGATGCCGAAATTCACGTGCATGGGCTGATAGTCTCGCGTTGCGGGGTCGGTGGCGTAATCGAGCAGCGCGCCGAACGCGGTTTCCACAGGCAAAAGCGGAGCTTGCATCCCTTGGAGCTGGGCGTACACGAACAGCGCGCACATAAGGCCCGACGCGATGGCCTCGCAATAACCCTCGGTGCCAGAAAGCTGGCCGGCAACATACACGGGGGCGTCGATGCCGCGCAAGCGCAAATCGCGATCGAGCAGACGCGGGGCCTGAATGAACGTGTTGCGATGCATGACGCCATAACGCGCAAACTCAGCGTTTTGCAAACCAGGAATCATACGGAAGACGCGCTTCTGCTCGCCAAATGTGAGATTGGTCTGAAAGCCCACCAGATTGTAAGCCGTGCCCTGGGCGTTCTCGGCACGAAGCTGCACCGCCGCCCACGGACGACGACCCGTTGCGGGATCGGTGAGCCCCACGGGTTTGCACGTACCAAAACGGGGTGCATCGGCACCCTTGCGGGCGATTTCCTCAATAGGCTGGCACGCCTGGAACAAGTCTTTCGTTTCGAAGTCGCGCTTAATAACGCGATCAGCGGCAACGAGCTGCGCAATGAAGGCGTCGTAGCTCTCTTTGTCGAAAGGCGCGTTCAGGTAATCGCCGGGAGCATCCTGCTCATAGCGCGATTGGCGGAACAGCACATCCATATCGAGGGAGTCGGCCATGACCACAGGCGCCGCCGCATCAAAGAATGCGAGGTTATCGGAACCGGTTTTGTCAACGAGCCACTGAGCGAGCGCATCGCTCGTAAGCGGGCCCGTTGCCAAAATGGTAGCGTCCGCAGCGCCCAAGCAGGCATCAAGCGGATCGGAAACGCACATCACGCGATATTCGATATAAGGGTTTTCCTTCACCATGGAAGTGACATCGGCAGAGAACTCATCACGATCGACCGCGAGCGCACCGCCCGCATCGACGCGGCTTCGGCCAGCCGCCGCAATAAGCTGAGAACCGAGCGTCGCAAGCTCCGCCTTCAGCATGCCGGCAGCGCTTTCGGGCTTGGTGCTCTTCAGGGAGTTCGAGCACACGAGCTCGGCGCAATCGCCGCCGCGATGCACATCGGTTTCGGTTTCGGGGCGCATCTCGAACAGACGCACATGCACGCCACGCTGGGCGAGCTGAAGCGCGGCCTCGCTACCTGCGAGACCCGCGCCGATTATGTTCACAAATTTATCCATGCAGGGAGGATAACACACCCGCATGGCAATTCATAAAAGCCCGCAAGCTATCCAACAGCGCCAAACCGGCCATCGGGAAAACGAGTGAGCGCGCCCGCCCCTTCCAGCAGCGATACATGCGCCATGACGCGTGTCGCCGCGGCCATGGGATCATCGCCATCGGCGAACAGAGCGATGATCTCTTCGAGGCGCATAGGATCCGCCGCAAGCGCCGAAAGAATAGGATCGTCGACCCCCGCATCGGCCCCATCGCCCGCAAATAACGCCAACTGTTCGGCGCCATAGCCGCCTCCCACGATTTCCGGAAATAACGACATAATCGCCGAATCGAGCACTTCCTTGCTCACGATGGGCATAGCTCCCTGCGCGAGCAACATATTAGAGCCCGCCGATGTGGCGGAAAAAATCGACCCTGGCACCGCAAGCACATCTTTATTGGCAGCAAGTGCTTCGTCGGCCGTAGAGAACGTACCGCTGGGAAGCCCCGCTTCCACGATAAGCGTCGCGCGCGCCAACCCCGCGATAAGGCGATTGCG
>CAKUEV010000367.1 GCA_934646845.1 uncultured Slackia sp. | reverse complement strand
GGTTGAAGCATGGCGAAGATTTATTGCGACAGGTGAAATCGACGAAAGCGTCGTTCGCCCCGAAATCGCGCGTTCATGGAAGCGCTGCCGAGCGGCGGGCGTGAATCCCTGGTCAAGCGACTTCCCTTCTATGGACGAAAAGCTGCTTGCCGAAAAGCAGCGGGCTTATGCCCACTCGCTGGCGGCGAATATGCCTGTTATGCGCATGCTCGTGGCATTGCTGAATTGCAACGTCTCGCTCATGGACCAGGAAAGCTTTGTGTTCGGCTTTCAGTCGCCCCTGAGCTATTATCCGCGCACGTTCGGCACATATGTGCTCGAGGAGGTCGTTGGAACGGGAAACGCGACCATCGTTCCGTACGAGAAGAAGCCCGTGCGCGCCGATGGTTTCGAGCAGTATAGGGCCATTGCTCAAACCTATTCTGGCGTGAGCGCCCCCTTCCTCGATAACCGAGGGGTGTATTTCGGGGCCATGAATCTCAATAACCCGTTCGGCATGCTTCCGGAGTGTGCTCTCGATATGTGCGCGACGGCGGTCGATTTGGCCAATGAACTCTTCCTCGCTGGTCGCGGCATGTGGGCGAAGTTATCGACGGCGGAATTCTTCAAGCCGCTCATTCGCCTCATGGAGCAGCCGGTGCTTGTTCTCGACAAGCGCGGCAATGTGCTCATCGCAAATGAGGCCATGCATTCCTATATTCCTCGTTATGAGACGTTTTCCTATGGATCCCAATCGCTTTCCGCATATCTCTCGAAGAAGACGGGCGTGAAATACGTGCTCGAGTCGCCCGTGAAAGAAGGCGAGCCCTTGCCCGTGGTATTCAAGGAGGGGCGAAAGAAGGAAGAGCGCGAGTTGGCGCTTTTGCATCGGTCGGCGGTCGACGTCGGCAACGGGCTGTCGTTTGTCGTGTGCGTGTTCGATGCGCCGTCTGCTGGAATTGGTTCTTCTTCAAAATCGGGAAAGAGCCAGGCACCGAATGGGGGAACGGCTCGCGCGGAGGGGAGCCGTAAATCGCTTGGCCGCGCTTCGGCGAAAGATGTTGTCGACTATATTGGCGAGTCGCCCGCGTGGGGCAAGGTTGATAAGCTCGTTCGCAAAGTGGCGCCCATCAAGACCAATGTCTTGCTTTTGGGCGAGACGGGCGCGGGCAAAGAGGTTGTAGCGCGCGCCTTGCATCGCATGTCTGGGCGCAAGGGGCCGTTTGTCGCAATCAATTGCGGCGCGATTCCTCGCGATCTCTTTGCGGCCGAGCTGTTTGGCTACGAGGCGGGTGCGTTTACGGGAGCCAAAGAAGGCGGTTCAATCGGAAAGATTGAAGCAGCCGAAGGCGGAACGTTGTTTTTGGACGAGATTGGCGAAATGCCCCTCGATTTGCAGGTAGGCTTGCTGCGCGTCATTCAGGAACAAAGCGTCACGCGCCTTGGGTCGACCGAGTCGCGCCAGCTTGACGTTCGTTTTCTGGCTGCCACGAATCAGAATGTCCGAAGCCTTATTAATGAACGCCGTTTCCGTGCCGATTTGTACTATCGCTTGAGCATGGTGGAAATCTCGCTGCCGCCTCTGCGTGAGCGCGAGGGAGATGTGGCCTTGCTCGTCGACCATTTCAACCGCGATTTGTCCGACTCGCTTCGTTTGCCGTGCACTCCGCTGCCCGAAGACGTTATGAAAGCGCTCGCGAATTACACCTGGCCCGGCAACGTGCGAGAGCTGCGCAACGTTGTTGAACGCAGCCTTATTATGGCGGGAGAGGGAGCCAAGGTGACCCTCGAAGATTTGCCCGTTCATGTCGCGAATGCCGTATCGG
>CAKUEV010000366.1 GCA_934646845.1 uncultured Slackia sp. | reverse complement strand
CGGGCGGCATGTTCGCGTCGGTGTTTTTATGGTTCGCGTCGTATTCCGCCTGCATGGATTCCGAGAACTCGCTTGCGCTGTTCGGAAACGCCGCGCCTGTCGTTACGCTCATGGTCTCGCAGGTTTTGCGCTTGGTGCCGCAATTCGTTTCGCGTGGCCGCGCAATCGCCGGCGTGCAAGACTGCATGAGCGCCGCGGCTCCCCGTTCGAAGAAAGACGCCGCGCAGGGACGCATGCGCATCGTGAGCGTGCTCATGGGGTGGGGCATGGAAGACGCCCTGGAGCGAAGCTGCGCCATGTGCGCACGCGGTTACGATTGCGGTGCGCGGCGCACGACGTATGCTCGCTTTCGCCTGGGCGCATCTGACGCTGTGGTGCTCGCTGCGGTGGTCGCCCTCGCGCTTGCAAGCGCGGTGTGCGCGTGGCTGGCGTTTTCTGGCTTCTCGTTTTATCCCGTGGTCGCGGGCGTCGCGCCGTTTTGGCTGTATCTTCCCTACGCGCTGCTCATGCTGGTGCCTCCGGCATTGTGGCTGCGCGATTGGTTGCAATGGAGGTCGTGCGAATGACGAACGAGCACAATACCGCGCCTGCTGTGGAAACGCGTGGGCTTGCGTTCGCATATCCTGCGGGCAGCGGCGAGGCCGCGTTCGAAATCTCGTGGCCCGACCTGCGCATTGATCAAGGCGCTTTTTGCGTTGTGGTGGGCTCGACGGGATCGGGCAAAACCACGCTCTTGCGCTCGTTGAAGCCCGAGCTTGTGCCCGCGGGCGCGTATCGCGGCTGGGCACGCGTTTTGGGTCGTGTTGCAAGTGGGGAAGGCGTGCAGGGCGAGCAAACGTTTACGGCGCTTGAGTCGGTGCAGTCGATTGGCTTCGTGATGCAAGACCCCGCCGCTCAAATCGTGTGCGACACGGTGTGGCATGAGCTTGCGTTCGGGCTTGAAAACGTCGGCATGCCGCAAAACGAAATGCGCAGGCGCGTGGCAGAAGTCGCGCACTTCTTCGGCATTGAGCCATGGGTGCGCAAGAAGACCGAAGACCTCTCGGGAGGTCAGAAGCAAATCGTGAACTTGGCGAGCGTGCTGGCGTTGCGTCCGCGCGTGCTGCTGCTCGACGAGCCCACGGCGCAGCTCGATCCGAATGCCGTGAAGCAGTTCTTGTTCCTGTTGGGCCGCGTGAATCGCGAGCTTGGCATTACCGTGGTCGTCGCGACGCATTCCCCTGAAGATGTTGAGACGTACGCGACGCAGCGCATCGACCTGGATGCATCAGGCGCTCCTGCGCCGCGTGAATCGGCGGAAGCGGCCCTTGCGTCCCGTTGGGAGGCGCGTGCGGCGGCATGCGCGCACGCCGATGCGGCGATTCGCGTTCGCGATGCGCACTTTCGCTTCGACCGCCGCGATCCGTGGGTGTTGCGCGGCATCGATTTGCATATCGCGCGCGGTTGCGTGCATGCGCTCGTAGGGGGCAACGGCTGCGGCAAAACCACGCTTCTGCGCTGCTTGGCGGGCGTGCTGAAGCCCCAGCGCGGCCATGTCGACAACGCTCTGCGGCATTCCCAGGCCCTGCTTCCGCAAGATCCGAAAGCCTTGTTCGTATGCGATTCGGTGCGCGAGGAGCTTATGGAGTGGTCGGCTCGCTGCGGTTATGGGGAGCGTGAAACCGCGGCAATGGCGCAGCGCTTCGGGCTTGCGAACTTGGGCGCGCGCCATCCGTATGACCTTTCGGGCGGCCAACAGCAAAAACTCGCGCTTGCGAAGCTTCTGCTCGCGAACCCCGAGATGCTCTTCCTCGATGAGCCCACCAAGGGCC
>CAKUEV010000365.1 GCA_934646845.1 uncultured Slackia sp. | reverse complement strand
AGGTGATTATGCTTCTTATCAGGCAAAACCAATCTCAATGCTGCGAGATTTTATTTTTAAAACCACGCTTGACCCTTGTGTGAAACAAGGTCGTAACCTTTACCCTGTTCGATGGCGATCGGCTTGGTCGCCCCATTCGACAGGAGGAATCATGGATGAATTGAAGGTAACGACTCCATATGGCGTGCTCAGGGGAATTCGCACGTCCCGTGGCGGAGAGGCATATCTGGGCATTCCGTATGCAAAGCCGCCAGTGGACGGTCTGCGTTGGAAGCCGCCTGTGGAGCCCGACGCAAGCGATGCGGAAATCGATTGCACGAAGCTTGGCTATTCCGCAATGCAGAAGTTCGACCCAGTTATGGCCGCTTCGAAGCGCGAGCAGAGCGAGGATTGCCTGACGCTCAACGTGTGGGTGAAGGATTCTTCGAAGAAGAACCTGCCTGTTATGGTGTACCTGCATGGTGGCGCGTATGTCGAAGGCGGCTCTTCCGATCCGCTGTATGACGGCACGAATTTCACCGACCGCCACGACGTGATCGTCGTCACCGTGAACTATCGCGTGAACCTGTTTGGCTTCATGAATTTCGCGACCGTTCCTGGCGGTGAAGATTACCAGGAATCTGGATACCTGGGAACGATGGACCAGGTTGCAGCTCTGAAGTGGGTGCAGAAGTGCATTGAGAACTTCGGCGGCGACCCCTCCAACGTCACGCTGTTTGGCGAGTCTGCCGGTTCGGGCAGCGCTGGTCTGCTTATGGTGACGCCCGCGGCGAAGGGTCTCTTCCAGAAGGTAATTTGCGAATCTGGTCCCATTCAGATTTACAACGCCCCCGAGAACACCGCCCCGTATGCCGAAGACTTCATGCACATGATGGGCTGCTCCAACATGGCCGAGATGTGCGAGAAGACCACCGAAGAGATCATGGACGTCTTCAACAACCAGTTCTTCGACAAGTACATCCAGGACATTTCGCTCATCTTTGGCCCGACCTGCGATGGCAATTACATTCCGCGCAAGCCCATGAAGGCCTTCAAAGATGGTGCGGCGTCGGGTATTAAGCTGCTCATTGGCACGAATGCCGACGAGTTCAACTATTGGGGCCTGTATTTCGACGACATCGTGAAAGACATGCCCGTGTGGTGGCGCCATCAGGCCGTGTTCCACTTTGACGGCAAGCTCGACAGCGACAAGTACGAAGAGCTGTTCGCCAATGCCCATGCCGATGTCGATCCCGCGCAGCGCTACATGGACTACACGAACAAGATTGGCTTCATCATCGGCTCCGAGCTTATGTCTGAATACCAGTCCGGCCATGACGATGCATACTTTTATATGTTCACCTATGCATCGAAGGTTCCCGGCATGGGCTCGTGCCACGCCATCGAACTCCCATTCGTGATGCACAATACGCATCTGGAAGATCTGGCGCAGAACCTTACGGGCGAAGTGCCCCCGCTGCATCTCGCCGACGAGATGAACGATGCTTGGGCCGCGTTTGCCGCAACGGGCAAGCCGGTTGGCCCCGATGGCCTGGAGTGGCCCACCTATGGCGAAGGCCGCGCATGCATGGTCATGGGCGAAAACGAATGGCATGTCGAACTCGATCGCAACGCAACCGATCGCGAGTTGCTGCGTCCCGCCTTCGACGAGTGCCTCTTGAGCGAATAAGAACAGGTGATTCACTATGGATAAACCGAAGCTTTCCCCTTATCGCTGGGTCGTGATGATTGTTGTCTGCCTGGTATGCGTGTTGTCGAACTACATGCAGTACCAAGTCTCGGCCCTCGCGGTTTACATCATGCCGATGTTCTCGATCGA
>CAKUEV010000364.1 GCA_934646845.1 uncultured Slackia sp. | reverse complement strand
CGCTCTGATCTTCTCGGCCGATGAAGTAGCGGTACATGTCTACGTCGAGGTAGTACATGGTGCGAACGCTCGGAAGGGGCTCAAACACGAAAATGTTATCTACGTAGAACGTGTGCTCGGGAAGCTTCAAGCCCAAATCTTGCAGCAGCTCGGTGCGATAAATCACCGAATGCATGAGCAAGTACTGCGATTGGCGGAAATGCTTCGTGTCGTCCCAGCCAAATTCCTCGCCTACGGGGAAAACGTTTTTGTATCCCATGACGGTGCGAGTGCCTTCATGCACTTTTTCATAGACATAATTGCCGATCACCATATCGGTAGGCTCGGCGAGTTCCATTTGACGGCGCAGGTATGCCATAACCTCATGCATGGCGTCTTTGTCGAGCCAGTCATCGGAATCGACGACCTTGAAGTAGCGGCCCTCGGCGTTGGCAAGGCCGGTATTGACAGCCGAACCATGGCCGCCGTTGGGCTTATGGATTGCGCGAATTGTGCCAAGGTACTTTTCCTGCCAGGCATCGGCGATTTCGGCCGTATTGTCTTTCGTGGAGCCGTCATCAACGATAAGGATTTCAATGTCGTTTTTGCCCTCGTCGCATGCGAGCAGTGATTCGATGCACTTGTCCATGTATGCTGCGGAGTTGTAGCAAGGAACGGCGAAAGAAATGGTTTTCATTTTTCGAGCCCTTTCGAGGCCATGCATAGAAACGCATACGACCTGGGAATAATTCATATCGACCGTGCGAAACGCGAATCACATGCGCCTTTCGCACCAGCGATACCTTAAACACGCTTTATTATAGGGATTTACCGCGCCGCCTCTTCCCTGCCGCCGTTCAGCCTATGAAATCACCAGATTGAGTGTTGATAAATTTCTGAAGCGGGGCTCTGCGTTATTATTGGGGGTATGCAGATTCAAGAGAAAGGACGCTGCATGGCAACGTTTCTGAGCACTATGATCGACCGCGCTAAGGCCGATAAGAAGACCATCGTTTTGCCCGAGGGCAATGACGAGCGTATCCTGGAGGCCGCCGAAAAGGCTCTGGAGCAAGGTCTTGCGAACATCGTGATCGTCGGCAAACCTGAGGAAGTCGCCGCGAAGGGATTCAAACTCGATGGTGCGACCATTATCGACAATACCGAAGGCGAACTTCGTAAGGAAATGGCTGAGGCCTTCTACGAGTTGCGCAAGAGCAAAGGCGTTACTCCCGAACAGGCCGATGCGCAGATGGACGATGTCATGTATTTCGGCACCATGCTGCTGAAGACCGGCCATGCAGACGGCTTGGTTGGCGGCGCTTGCCATGCAACCAAAGACGTGCTGCATCCTGCTTTGCGCATCATTAAAACTACTCCTGGCAGCAAGCTTGTGAGCTCCTTCTTCGTGATGGAAGTGCCGAACTGCGAGTTCGGCGATGCCGGCACGTTCATGTTCAGCGACTGCGCCGTGTGCATTCAGCCGAACGCCGAAGACCTTTCCGAGATTGCCGTCGCGACGGCGAAGAGCTACGAGAAGCTTCTCGGGGCCGAGGCGCGCGTTGCCATGCTCTCGCACTCGAGCTACGGTTCGGTGAAAGACGACGATACGCAAAAGGTTGTCGAGGCGCTTGCCCTTGCTAAGCAGAAGGCTCCCGAGTTCGCTATTGACGGCGAGCTTCAGGCCGATGCCGCGCTCGTTCCGAGCGTTGCCGCAAGCAAGGCTCCCGACTCCCCCGTTGCCGGTAAGGCAAACGTTTTGGTCTTCCCCGATCTCGATGCTGCGAATATTGGCTATAAGCTCGTGCAGCGTTTGGCCAAGGCGGAAGCGTATGGTCCCATTACC
>CAKUEV010000363.1 GCA_934646845.1 uncultured Slackia sp. | reverse complement strand
AAAGAAAGATGATGCCCGGAAACGAGAATGACCAGGCGGGTACCTGGCCATTCTAAAACCGACGAGCATCACCCGTAGCTAGAGGTCTTCCAGGATTCTAGTCACGGCGGGCGCTGCCGTCTCTTGCATTATAGCACGCTAAGCGCGCAGCTGCTTTCTGTCGCGCTCGCTTTCCCGCTGTTATTTCAAGCTCGGCAGCGCTTCGCACCAATCGGCGAACTCGGCCATGGTGCCGTGTTTGCATTCGGAAACGTCCAAGCCCTCTTCCGACTCAATCAGGTGGTCGGTGACGAAATAAATGTCGCAGCCCACCTTGGTCGCAAGGCCGTCTTCGCGGTTGTGGTTGCCCACCATGAGCACCTCGTCGGCCGCCACGCCCGCGCGCGCCAGGCAATCCTCATAGTAGCGGGGCATGGGCTTCACGGCATAGCAGGTTTCGTAATCGGTGGCGAACTCGAAATCGTCGGGGTCAAGGCCCGCCCAGCGAATGCGCTCGTGCACGGCCGCCAGCGGGAACATGGGCATGGTGGTTACCGCTACGCGATAGCCCTTGCTTTTGAGCGTCGCCACGGCGCGCGCTGCCTCGGGGTTTGCTTGCACGCCTTCTCCCACCTGGGAAAACGGGCCCTCATAGAAGTGCGCGAACAGCGTTTTCATCTCTTCGGCGTCAAAACCGGTCGCCTTCGTGAACGCTTCCCAAAACACGTCGTGGTTGGTGGCGCTTCCGTCCGATTTCGCCATGGCCTTCACGCCCGCCATCACCGCGCCCAGGCACATGTCGGAGTCGAGCCCGTTTTCCGCAGCGAACGCGCCGAGCGCCTTGAAGTAGCGTTTCATGAACACGTCAGTGTCCATGGGCAAAAGCGTGCCGTCGAGGTCGAAAAATACGGTGGTGTATGAGCGAGCCATGGAAAATCCTCGAATCTCTTTGAAATGGGCCGTTCCGCGCGCGGTAGCGCATGCGGCGGCGAGTGCAAAATGGTAGTATAAACAAGTTTTGGTAAAGGGGCGCGGGTGCGCTCGAATTCGTTGACCGGCTGTGATGGAGGTGTCGCCTTTGAAGTTGCTTTTGCACGCGTGTTGCTGCCCGTGCACGCTCGAGCCTTTGCGGCTCTTGCTTGAAGAAGGCCACGACATCGCGATTGCCTACATGAATTCGAACATCCATCCGGCCGAGGAATACGAGCACCGGCGCGACGTGCTGCTCGATTTCGCGCGTGAGCAGGGCCTCGAGGTAATCGAGGGCGTCTACGACCCGCAGGCGTGGTCGCGCGCTGCCGGCGTGCTCGGCACCGATCCCGATCAGCGTCCCGACCGCTGCCGCGCGTGCTATCGCCTTCGTCTGGAAGAGGCGTGCGCGTATGCCGCGGCCAACGGTTACGAAGGCGTGGCCACTACGCTCACGGTGAGCCCCTATCAATATACGGAAACTATCCGCGAAGAGCTCGAGCGCGCGTGCGAGCCCCACGGCCTGGCGCCGGTGTTCCGCGATTATCGCGACCAATACCCCGAGGCCACGCGGCGCAGCAAGGCCATGGGCATGTATCGCCAGAACTACTGTGGTTGCGTTTTTTCCAAGATAGAAGCCGCGGAAGAACGCGAGGCTCGCAAGGCCGAGCGCGCCGCCGCGAAGGCCGCCAAGGAAGCTGCCGAGGCTCCCGCGCGTGCGGCCGCCGAAGCTGCCCGCCAGAAGAAGCGCGCTGAAAAGCAGGCATACGCCAACAAGCGCGCCGCCCAGCGCGCGGCGCTCAAAGCATACAAACAAGCGCATCATGGCGATGCGGCTTGCTGCGAGAAAGGAAACGAGGCGGAATAGCCCAAGGCCAGCGAGCG
>CAKUEV010000362.1 GCA_934646845.1 uncultured Slackia sp. | reverse complement strand
CAGACGCCCTGGCATGCGACTCTGCGCCTGGGCGTCTGCGCTGAAACATGTTCTTTTTATTTAGCTAAGCGCAGCCAAGCGAGCGCATAGCGAACGAAGTGAGCGGTAGCGAGCTGAGCCCTTGCGCAGAGTCGCATGCCAGGGCGTCTGCGCTACCGTTCCCCGCCGAATGCACGTTGCGGAGCGTCTGCGTTCATATTTGCATTTCATTTCAAAGTTGAACGCAGCCAAGTGAGCGGTAGCGAGCTGTGCCCCGCAACACGCCCACGGCGGGGGATGTCGGCGGACAGCACCTTACGCCAGCAAGCTGTGGCCCGTGAATTCCTTCGGGGCTTCCATGCCCATAGCAGCTAAAAGTGTCGGCGCAATATCGCACAGCGCGCCTTGCTCGCCATTAAGCTTCAGATCATTTTCGGTGCCATTGGCCAGAGCGAACGGAACAAGAGCCGTCGTGTGCGCCGTGTGGGGCGTGCCGTCGTCGGCAATCATTTTGTCGGCATTTCCATGGTCAGCAGTAACAAGCGCGAAACCACCCTTCGCCTTCACCGCTTCGACCACTTTCGCGACGCCCGCATCTACCGCTTCAATAGCGGCAACGGCGGCGGGAATAACGCCCGTATGGCCAACCATGTCAGGATTGGCGAAGTTGACGATATACACATCCGCCTCGTCGTTTTTGATCGCGGCCGCCAGCGTATCGGCAACGGCGGGCTCACTCATCTCGGGCTGCAAATCGTAGGTCGCGACCTTCGGACTCGCGATAATGGTGCGCTGCTCCCCCGTCTTTTCGGCTTCAATGCCGCCGTTCAAGAAGAACGTGACATGCGCGTACTTCTCGGTTTCGGCAATATGGTATTGACGCAAGCCTGCGGCAGCGAGCACGTCGGCAAGCACGTTTTCGGGGAAGGTTTTCGGGAAAGCGATGGGGGCGTCGATTGACAGATCGTATTCCGTCATGCACACGAAGCTTACCTTGGGCGCACGCGCACGCACAAAGCCGTCAAATTCCGCATCGACAATCGCACGCGTGATTTCGCGGGCGCGGTCGGGGCGGAAGTTAAAGAATACAATCGCATCGCCATCGAGCACGCCGCGCGCGTCAAGAGCGCCCGGCACCACGAACTCGTCGGTCACATCGTTATCGTAAGAAGCCTGCATAAATGCGTCAGCGGAAATGTCGCTGCACGGTTCGGCGCACACGATGGCATCGAAGGCCTTTTGCACGCGCTCCCAGCGCTTGTCGCGGTCCATCGCATAATAGCGCCCCGAGATCGAAGCGATTTTCGCCACGTTCGCAAGACCTTTTCCGGCGATAAACTGCTCGAGTTCCTCAATATAGCCCTTGCCGCTCGCAGGCGGCACATCGCGGCCGTCCATAAAGCAGTGGATGCGGATGTCGCGCACGCCATAAGCAGCCGCGTGCTCAATGAGCGCATACAGATGTTCGTTGGAAGAATGCACGCCACCGTCGGAAAGCAGACCCATAAGGTGCAACGCGGCGCCAGGCGCCTTCGCTGCGTCGAGCGCCGCATTAATCACGGCGTTTTCGCGAATAGAGCCCTCGCGGCAGGCTATATTGATGCGAGAGAGCTCCTGGTGCACCACTCGACCGGCGCCAATATTCAAATGGCCCACTTCGGAATTTCCCATTTGGCCTGCAGGAAGGCCCACAGCCTCGCCCGATGCTTCGAGTTTGCACAGGGGAACTTCACTGAAAAGCTTATCCAAATACGGAGTGTTCGCAAGGGAGATCGCATTGCCAGGACCGGGCTCCGCCAAACCGAAGCCGTCCATAATCACAAGCAGGGCTGGCGTACGCAGCGTTTGCATAGTTCCTCTTTCCCG
>CAKUEV010000361.1 GCA_934646845.1 uncultured Slackia sp. | reverse complement strand
GGATGAAGCCTTCAAAAAGCTTGAAGGCCTGGAATTCTAAGCTTGTTCGATTATCGCGAAGGAGCGTTCGGCGACCCGCCGGGCGCTCCTTTTTGTATATGGAGAAAGAGTTATGCTTGTTGCGCGGAAGGGCTCGTCATGGCCCGTGTGCGGAAGGCGCCGGGACGGCCGATCGGAAATGCTCGGTTTCTCATTTCCTCTAAAAACGGGAAACCGGAGCTCGGCGCATAGGCCGCGAAGCGGCCGGTAGCCGAGCGGGCATTTCGGAGCGGCCGCCCCGGCGCCTTCTGCGTGCGAGCGGTTGCCTTTTCCGCCTCTAAGGCGTTCGTGCTTCGACTTTATCGCGATTCCGCGAGTTTGCGCCCCCGCTGTACCATTGGCCGTATAATAGCCTGGTCAATTCGCCTGAAAGGACCAGTATGATTTCTCGCTACACGCGCCCGGCCATGGGCGCCATTTGGGAGCTTGAGAACAAGTTCAACATTTGGAAGGAAATCGAGCTGCTCGCATGCGAGGCCCAGGCCGAGCTGGGGCAGTGCGGCATCACCAAGGAAGACGCAAAGTGGATTCGTGACCATGCGAACTTCACCGTCGACCGCGTTTCCGAGATCGAGGCCGTGACGAACCACGACGTTATCGCGTTCCTCACGAACATGGCCGAGTATATCGATGCCGATATTCCCGAAGGCGAAGAAAAGCCCAGCCGTTGGGTGCACTATGGCATGACCTCTTCCGACTTGGGCGACACCGCGCTGTCATACCAAATTACCCAGGCGCTCGACATTATTTTGGCCGACGTGAAGCAGCTCGGCGAAACCTGCAAGCGTCGCGCGTTTGAATTCCAGGACACCCTGTGCGTGGGTCGTACCCACGGCATTCATGCTGAGCCCATGGTGTTCGGCATGAAGTTCGGCAGCTGGGCTTGGGCCCTCAAGCGCGCCGAGACTCGCCTGCAGCAGGCCCGCGAGGTTGCCGCAACGGGCGCCATTTCTGGCGCGGTGGGCACCTATTCGAGCATCGACCCGTTCGTTGAGCAGTACGTCTGCGAGAAAATGGGCCTGACTCCCGACCCGCTGTCTACGCAGGTGCTTGCCCGCGATCGCCACGCGCAGGTCATGTGCGCGCTTGCCGTGTGCGCCTCTACGCTCGAGAGCATCGCTTTGCAGGTGCGCCTCATGCAGGAAAGCGATGTCATCGAGGCGGAAGAGCCGTTCAAGGCTGGCCAGAAGGGCTCTTCGGCCATGCCTCACAAGCGCAACCCCATCACCGCGGAACGCGTGTGCGGCCTGGCTCGCATCGTGAAGGCGAACGCCCAGGTTGGCCTCGACGACGTGGCGCTGTGGTTCGAGCGCGACATCTCGCACTCGGGCGCCGAGCGCGTGGCTCTGGCCGACAGCTTCATTGCGCTTGACTACATGTTCGGCAAAATGCAGTGGATGCTCGACGGCCTGCAGACGTATCCTGACAAGATGGAGCATAACCTTCATCGCACGCGTGGCCTGATTTTCTCCTCGAAGGTGCTGCTTGCCCTCGTGAATACGGGCATTACGCGCGAAGACGCCTACGTCATCGTGCAGCGCAATGCCATGGCTGTGTGGCATGATATCCAGAACGCAGTTGCCGGCCCCACTTATCGCGAGCGTTTGGAAGCCGACCCCGAGGCAAAGCTTTCCAAGGAAACCCTCGACGAGATTTTCGATCCGTGGGCGTTCTTGCAGCACAAGGATGAAGCCTTCAAAAAGCTCGAAGGCCTGGAATTCTAAGTTTGTTCGATTGTCGCGAAGGAGCGTTCGGCGACCCGCCGGGCGCTCCTTTTTGTATATGGAGAAAGAGTTATGCTTGTTGCGCGGAA
>CAKUEV010000360.1 GCA_934646845.1 uncultured Slackia sp. | reverse complement strand
GCCCCGCCTCGTCCACCCCTGGCTTCAGGTGGAAGGCCTCCTCGCTCTGCAGCAAGGCGTAGCAGAACTCCGTGCTGTTCAGGAATTCCGGCGCGGTCAGGTACTCGCTGCGGACGCCGAACGCCTTGGCTATGCGGTCGATGATCTCGCGCTTGGGCATGCGGTCGCCCAGCTCGTAGCTGCGGAACGCGCTCTCCGTCACGAAGGACTTCTCTGCGGCTTCGCGCTGTGTCCAGCACCGCTTCAATCGCAGGTCGCGGATTCGCCTGCCCAGCAAGGACGAGGGTTCTTTCTTCTTGAGCACGGTTGAGGCTCCTCTCGCGGACTCGTTGGTCGAACGTACGCTGCGGCACTCGGCAACAGCCCGGGGTACGCAGCGGCAATGGCGCAATTCTAACACCTCACAAGAACGTGAGCAATTTTCCGAGAATCTGTTGACATCACATAAACGTGAGGTTATGTTGGCAACATCAAAGCTCACAGATACGTGAGGTAACCAAACGAAAGGAGCGGAGATGAACGCAAAGCTTATAGGCGTGGACGAGGTGTGCGAGCAGCTGAACGTGTCCCGGGCGTACGCCTACAAGGTGATCCGAAAGCTCAACGCGGAGATGCAGGAAAACGGCTGCCTGGTGGTGCCGGGGAAGGTCAGCCGCAGCTTCTTCGAGGAGCGCTTCTTCGGCGCGGAGGGCCGCGATGCCGGCAGCAAGGCCGAACCTGCGGCGGAAAAGGGAGGCCGAAATGTCGGTTAGCAAGGACAAAGCCCGGGGCACCTATTACGTGCAGTGCCGGTACCGCGACTGGCAGGGCAAGCAGTGCAAGAAGACCAAGCGCGGCTTCACCAGCGAGCGCGCCGCCCGAAGATGGGAGCACGATTTCCTGCTACGCATCGAGGGAGCGCCGACCATGACCTTCGCTGACTTCTACCGGGTCTACCGAGAGGACGTCTCCCCGCGCCTGCGCCGAAGCACTTGGAACACAAAGGCCGTGATGATCGAGACGAAGATCCTGCCCTACTTCGAGGCCAAGCCCATCAACGAGATCGCCTCGACGGACGTCATCGCCTGGGAAAACGAGCTGATGGAGCTGCGGACCAGCAACGGCCTGCCGCTCAGCCCGACCTACCTGCACAGCATCTGCAACCAGTTCTCCGCCATCATGAACCACGCGGTGAGGCACTACGGCCTGGCATCCAACCCCATGCAGAAGGTCGGCAAGATCGGCGAGAAGAACGCCGACGAGATGAACTTCTGGACCAAGGACGAGTACCTCCGCTTCAGCCGCGAGCTGCGCGACAAGCCCGTGTCCCACATGGCGTTCGAGATCCTGTACTGGTGCGGCCTGCGCGTGGGCGAGCTGCTGGCGCTAACGCCCCGGGACTTCGACTTCGCTCGCCGCACGGTGTCGGTGACGAAGTCCTACCAGCGCATCGGCCGCGAGGACGTGATAACCGCCCCGAAGACCAGGAAATCGGTGAGGACCATCGTGATGCCCGAGTTCCTGGCCGAGGAGATGCGCGATTACCTAGCGTGCCTTCGAGGCATCGCCGAGGACGAGCGGATATTCCGCTATACCAAGGGCTTCCTGCGCGCGGAGATGCACCGCGGCTGCAAAGCATGCGGCATGGAGCCCATCCGCATCCACGACCTGCGCCACAGCCACGTGAGCCTCCTCATCGAGCTCGGCTACTCGGCGCTTGCCATCGCCGACCGCATGGGACACGAGAGCACCGAAGTGACCATGCGCTACGCCCACCTGTTCCCGAACAAGCAGCAGGAAATGGCGGCCGACCTGAACATACAGCGCGAAGCCAGCGCCGAATACAGCCCGATGAGGGCCTTGAGGGAGGCGAAAGG
>CAKUEV010000359.1 GCA_934646845.1 uncultured Slackia sp. | reverse complement strand
GCGCCCGCACGACACCGAGCAGTTCGACGTGAGCGACCAGCGCACGCTCGACGAGGTTATCTCGTGGCTCATCGACCAGGAGCACGTGCCCAGCTTCTGCACGGCGTGCTACCGCGCGGGGCGCACGGGCGATAGGTTCATGAGCTTCTGCAAGAACGGGCAGATTCTGAATTATTGCCACCCCAATGCGCTTATTACGCTTGCGGAATACTTGGTCGATTACGCGACGCCTGAGACATTCCAGAAGGGTTTCGCGTTGCTTGAGCGCGAGATGTATAAGATCAAAGACGACAAGCGTCGCCACCAATGCGTGGAGGCGATTTATGCGATCGTGCACGAAGGCAAGCGCGACCAGAGGTTCTAAAGGCGTGTTGTTGGCGTTGCTATTCAGCAAACGCGCAGGTGAATGGTTGTTGCAAGAAGGAATGGTGCTGGCATGGGACTCAACGATACGCCTTCGGGCGAACGTGTTCGCATAGGCTTTTTCGGCGTGCGCAACGCCGGCAAGTCGAGCTTGGTGAACGCGGTGTGCGGCCAGCGGGTTGCGCTCGCAAGCGACGTGGCTGGCACCACGACCGATCCTGTGAAAAAGGCCATGGAGCTTTTGCCGCTTGGTCCGGTCGATGTTATTGATACCCCCGGCATCGATGACGAGGGCGAGTTGGGCGAGCGCCGCGTGGCACGCGCGAAAGAGATGCTCGCCGGCTGCGATGTGGCGGTGCTCGTGGTCGATGCCACGCGCGCGCCGTCGGCGGCCGAGCGAGAATTGGTGGCCGCCTTCGAGCAGCGGGCGATTCCGTATGTGGTGGCGCGCAACAAGGCCGACTTGCTCGAAGGTGCGGTGGTTGGCTGTGGACGCGCGGCTGCTGGCGGCGCGCCGTGCGTTTCGGGTGCTCTTCGCGTGGATGATGGGAGCTCGCCCCATGCGCGGGCTCGTGCGGTCGCGCATGCCTGCGCCGATGGCGTGTCGGGCGATGTTGGTCCAGATGGCGTCGCGCCGTGCGGCGATGGTTTGACCGATGGCGCCGCGTCGGCGAATTGCGGGCAGAGCGGCGCTTCGCCGCGTAAGGGCGATTCTGCGGCCTGCGCCCCGCATGCAGAGCTTCTCGTGAGCGCGCGGACGGGTGCGGGCGTTGTCGAACTGAAAGAAGCTATTGCGCGCATTGGAGCTGCCGCGAAGCCCGAGCGCCGTGTAGTGGGCGATTTGCTGTCGCCGGGCGATGTGGTGGTTCTCGTGGTGCCCATCGATTCTTCGGCGCCGAAGGGTCGCATCATTTTGCCGCAGCAGCTCGTGCTGCGTGACGTGCTCGATTCCCACGCGAGCGCGGTCGCCTGCCAGCCCGAAGAGCTTGCCGGCGTGCTCGCGGCGCTGCCGAGCGTGCGGCTCGTGATTACCGATTCGCAGGTGTTCGGCCAGGTGTCGCGCATTGTTGCCGATTCGACGCCGCTCACGTCGTTTTCCATCCTCATGGCGCGCTATAAAGGCGGCCTGAGCGCGCTCGTGCGCGGTGCCGAGGCGCTTGCTGGGCTGACTGACGAAAGCCGCGTGCTCATTTCCGAGGGGTGCACGCACCATCGCCAATGCGAAGATATCGGCACGGTGAAAATGCCGGCGTGGATTCGTGCGCATTGCGGCGCGAATCCAACGTTTGATTTCACCCAGGGGCGCGATTTCCCCGAAGACGTGAGCGCCTACGACGTGGTGGTGCATTGCGGCGCTTGCATGCTCAACGAACGCGAGATGCAGCATCGCATGCGCATCGCGAAGGCGAGTGGCACGCCTATGGTGAACTACGGCGTGGCTATTGCTTGCATGCACGGCATTCTCGAACGCAGCTTGCAGCCTTTGTGCGGTTTCG
>CAKUEV010000358.1 GCA_934646845.1 uncultured Slackia sp. | reverse complement strand
TTTCGTTACAGTACAATGGTGATAACTGCGATTTTTGAAAGGGGCACTCATGCCAGAAGAAGCTACCAAGCCCGCCGAGGGATATAAGTACCACCGCGTTTTGCTGAAGCTCTCGGGCGAGGCGCTCATGGGCGATAACGGCTATGGCATTGATCCGAAGGTCATCGACGACTTGGCCGAGCAAATTAAGCACATCGTCGACGACGGCGTGCAGGTGGCCATTACGGTGGGCGGCGGCAACATCTTCCGCGGCGTCGCCGGCAGCGCCAATGGCATGGACCGCGCTCAGGCCGACTACATTGGCATGCTCGCCACGGTCATGAACGCGCTCGCGCTGCAAGACGGCCTCGAGCGCCATGGCGTTTCCTCGCGCGTGCAGTCGGCCATCGAAATGCACCAGGTCGCCGAAACCTACATTCGCCTGCGCGCCATTCGCCATATGGAAAAGGGCCGCGTGGTCATTTTCGCCGCGGGCACGGGAAACCCGTACTTCACGACCGACACGACGGCTGCTCTGCGCGCGTGCGAAATCAACGCCGATTGCATGATGAAGGCCACCAAGGTCGACGGCATCTACGACAGCGATCCGGCGAAGAACCCCAACGCCGTGAAGTTCGACAAGATCAGCTACCTCGAGGTGCTCACCAAGGAACTGCAGGTCATGGATGCCGCCGCCATTTCGCTGTGCAAAGACAACGAAATGCCGCTGCTCGTGTTCGATATGACCACGCCGGGCAACATCAGCCGCATTCTGAAGGGCGAGCCCGTCGGCACCCTGGTGTATTAAATCATCGAAGGCAAACGCAACGGCGCCCGCGCGCCGCAAACGAGAAAGGCAAGAATATGACTGCTGAAATCATGGATGCGGCGAAAGCCGGCATGGAAAAGGCCCTGGCCAACCTGAATGAGGCGTTCGTGAACGTGCGCACGGGCCGCGCGAACCCCATGGTGCTCGACAAGATTCGCGTCGACTACTACGGCGTTCCTACCCCCATCAATCAGATGGCCGCGGTGAAGTCGCCCGACGCCCACATGCTCGTCGTCGAGCCGTGGGACAAGTCGGTGCTGCGCGGCATCGAGGCCGCCATTCTGGCGAGCGACTTGGGCATCACCCCTTCTAACGACGGCTCCGTCATTCGCCTGCCGTTCCCCGCGCTTACCGAGGAGCGCCGCAAGGAAATGGTGAAGCAGTGCCGCAGCTACGCCGAGGAAGCTCGCGTTGCTGTGCGCAACCAGCGTCGCGACGCCAACACCAAGATTGAGCGCGCCAAGAAGGACGCCGAGCTGCCCGAGGACGAGGCTCGTCGCGCGGAAGAGCAGGTGCAGAAGCTCACCGACAAATACATCGCCGAAGTCGACGCCATGCTGAAGAAAAAGGAAGCCGACGTCATGGAAATCTAGGAGTTGGGCCGTTCTTCCGAACGGCCCAATGACTCGACGCTGCGCGAAATTCTGGACGGCGCCTTGGCTTTCAGTCGTCGCTCGCGTACCAAATACGCTTCGCTTCTTTTTCAAGCCAATTCGCTCGCCCAGAATTCCGCTCGCTGAAGGGCGTGCGAGAGGGGCGCTTGCCGTTCTTGCGAGATGGTGAATGATTTACCAGGTAGCGCGCGAATTGTTGCTCGACGCATCGACGAGCTTCTTTTCTTTCGAAATTTTAACGGCCAGGGGCCCATGTTGGTGGCTTCTGGCCGTTGGAGTACCCTAGAGGGGCCTATTTCGAAGGAGCTGACATGTTCCATAAACCTATAGATGAAATGTTCCCGAACCCGCCCGCCGGGCTCGATGCGCACGCTTTGCGCGAAGACGCGGTGCCGCAGCATGTCGCCGTCATCATGGACGGCAATGGCCGCTGGGCGAAAAAGCGCGCGCTCAATCGCCTGAAAG
>CAKUEV010000357.1 GCA_934646845.1 uncultured Slackia sp. | reverse complement strand
TACGTGCGGCTGAATTGATACTGCAGCTTTCCGGAATCGTCGTTCCAGAAAATGAAGTAGTAATAACCGTCGTAATCGCTCGCGGGAGCGCACACGGCCTGCAAGCAATCAAGGCTCGGCGAGCAAATGGGCGTCGGAGGCAAACCAGGATTGGAATACGTGGAATACGGCGTTACGGCCTGCACCTCTTGGGCGGAGGGGTCATGGCCGACCTCGTAAGCCGTCGTGGCGTCAGATTGCAGGTATCCGTTCGTTTCGCTGTTGCTCGAGGACAAGCGATTGTAGAACACGGCGGCAACCTGCGCACGAATCTGCTCGTCACCGCTCGATTCCTTCTCGACGATCGACGCAAGATTCACTGCATCGTAGATCGAAAGGCCGCGGCTTTGCGCATACGACCAATCCAAGCCCGCAGTCTCGGTGCGGAACTGGTTGAGCATGGCGCGAATAATCGAATCGGCGGTATCGGTCTCGCTTACCGAATACGTCTTCGGGAACAAAAAGCCTTCAAGCGAATTCGTGCCCGCATCAGCCAAGAAATCATAGTCGGAAGCGTACACGCTCGCATCGGAAGCGGCGTTGGTGAATTCATCGGCGCTCACCCTGCCATTCGTGGCCGCCTCAACGGCCGAGGCGATATCGGAAAGCTTGTAGCCCTCGGGGATAGTCAACGCGACCGTGCCGTAATCGCCCGAGGCAACTGCCTTCACCACATCGTCAAGCGTCATGCCGCTCGAGAACGTATAGGTGCCAGCTTGGAATTTGCTATCGAGCCCCATCGTTTTGGCGCGCGACAAAAACGCCTTTGAATCGGGAACCACGCCCGCATTCTGCAGAATGGAAGCGGTATCGCTTGCGGAAGAGCCGTCGGGGATGGTTGCCGAAACCGTCGATTGAACGACAACGGCAGACCCATCGACGTTATCGCCCGAACAGCCTTTCAGGGCAGCGGAAACACCGAATACCAGAGCAAGCACCACAACAATGGCGAGCACAATGCCGACAATGACGGGGCCTTTGCTCTTACGAGGGCGGATATGCGACGTATCGTAGGTGCGGAACTGCCGTTCGCCCTGAGCGTGCACCATACGCGCACGATGGTTGGGGTGGTTCGAGTACGTAACCTGTCTACGGGGCATACTGTTTTCTCCCTTAACTCGCGCAACGCGCGAGACGCGTCTTTACACCTGAGAATCAAGCCAGACCTGCAAGAACAAGCTGGCAGCAATCATGTCTACTTTACCGCGCATAGCGCGTTCATCCAAACCTTCTTCTCGCAAAATACGCTTTGCCTCGCGAGAACTCAGGCGTTCATCACAAAAAAACAACGGCAAGCCGCACGCCTTCGCGATTTTTTGCGCTTTCTCGCGAATCGATGCCGCCTGCGGCCCCTCTTCGCCGGCCATGGTCATAGGAAGACCGCTCACCAGCTGTTCGATTTCCCAATCTTCAATGATGCGACGGAATTCCGTGTCGTGGTTGAGCACCACGTCGGCAGGGAGCACCTTAAGGGGCGTGGCGATTTTACCCGCCGAGTCGGAAACCGCGAGGCCAACACGAACCTCGCCAATATCAAGCGCCAATGTACGCATATATATCCTTTCTGAATTCAATCCCGCAAACGCGCTTCGGGTGCATTTCGCCCAGGGCCACGTCTCGCTACCGTTCGCTTCGCTCACTACGCGCTCGACTGGCTGCGCTTCATTTTGGAATGAAAAGCAAAAATGAAGCGCAGACGGCCCTATGCGGAATGCGCCCGAAGCGCGAATCCCCAGCTTCCGGATTGCAGGATTGCGTTTACGCTAGATTCCGCATGAGCCATAGCGAGGGCAATGCGCCAAGACATGCCCTAAACGAACGATAACGCCCAATCAGCCTTCGCCTCCGGCCGCCAAGG
>CAKUEV010000356.1 GCA_934646845.1 uncultured Slackia sp. | reverse complement strand
GTGTTCGATTCGCGTAAAGCGTAAGACACGCCCGGGTGCGTTATACGGGGCCCATAGACACGCCCCGCCGCGTGGACGCAGGTCGCGTCACGAGATGGCAACGCCTCGCCGTTTTAACCCGACAAGTGCGCTACCATATGAGCCAGAAAGCGAGTTCATTCGCTAGGGATTCGGCTCGTTTGAGCCCCCGCGTGCGGCGCCGCCATCGCCGCAAAATCGCTCGAGTGGGGAATTAAGGCTCGAGCGCACAAGGGAAAGGATGGTAAATCATGGAAGTCACTGTCATCGGTCGCAAAGTCACCGTCACCGACGCGCTCAACGACTACGCCGTTGAAAAAATCGGCAATGCGATGAAGGTTCTGAGCATCGACATTCCGAAGGCCGAAGTCGTTCTGCGTGTCGAGAAAAACCGCGCGGTTCCTTGCATCTGCGAAGTGACCATTCGCCCGAAGGGCCACACCATTCACGTGGAAGAGCACGAGGAAGACATGTACGCCGCCATCGACGTTGCCGCTGCAAAGGTGCTGCGTCAGCTGCGCAAGTACAAGACTCGCGTCATCGACTACCGCATGCGTGAGACCCTGAAGGTCGACCAGGTGATCGAGCCCACCGGCGCTTCGCTCGATGAGCTTATGGCCGAGCTTTCCGCTGACGACGAAGTCGTACGCGTGAAGGAAATCGATTTCACGCCCATGACCGAGGAAGAAGCCATGATCCAGATCGATCTTCTGGGCCACGACTTCTTGGTGTACACCGATCGCGACACCAGCGAGGTCAACGTGATGTATCGCCGCACCGAAGGCGGCTATGGCCTGTTGAAGCCGAAGGCCGAATAACTTGCCATCCAACCCTTGGAGGCGGAAGGCCCCTGGAGTTCGCTCCGGGGGCCTTCCGTTTTATTTTGCATGAAAATGCGCGAAGTGCGTACCCTAATGCCCGATTGTCGTCAACACACGGCAAAACCGTTCGTAAAACACCTGTTCGCCGAACCGGCAAAAGAACTTATTAGAGCAAGGGTACGCACTTCGCGCGATTTTATGCGAAAACGGAATGTGCTAAATGCTCTGAGCATTTAGCACGTCAAGTAACTTTCAATCGTAGAACCGCGATATGCGCAGATGAATCCCCAGACGACGAGAAAGCCCCTGACCTTAGTTTATAAAACTCCAGGTTAGGGGCTTTCTAATTTGCGAGCACTCGGGTAACTGCGTAATTATCCGCGCATATCGCGATTCTAAGATGAATACGTCAAAGTTCTGACGCGCGGCAAAGCAGCACGACGCTCTAGCCTAGTCGTCGTAGCGGTTGAGGAACGCCTTCGTGCGGTTGTGTTGGGGATTGTTGATGACCTGCTCAGCAGGACCCTCTTCAACAATGACGCCACCATCCATGAACACGATGCGATCGGCGACATCGCGCGCAAACGACATCTCGTGCGTCACGATGACCATGGTCATGTGCTCAGCGGCGAGCTGCTTAATGACCTTCAACACCTCGGCAGTAAGCTCGGGGTCGAGCGCGCTGGTGGGTTCGTCGAAGAAAACGATATCGGGGTTCAGGCATAGCGCGCGAGCAATGGAAACGCGCTGCTGCTGGCCGCCGGAAAGCTCACAAGGAACTTTGCCCTCGTTGCCTTCAAGGCCCATTTTCGCGATGAGCTCACGGGCCTGGCGTTCGACATCGGCCTTATCGCGCTTTTGCACGGCAATGGGCGCATCCATGATGTTTTTGAGTACCGTGTAATGCGGGAACAAATTGTAATTCTGGAACACGAGGCCAAAGCGCGATTTCGCTGCGCGCAACACGTCTTTTTTGCCATAGACCGCCTTGCCGTTTTGCATAGTGGCGACCTCAAGGTCGCCATAGGAAAGCTCGCCCGCATCGAACGTCTCGAGCAGCGTGGC
>CAKUEV010000355.1 GCA_934646845.1 uncultured Slackia sp. | reverse complement strand
CCCCGACCGCTGGGACGCGCCGGTGGAGCCGCTCGATTTCACGCAGCTCGGCAAGCTCGAATTCTATCCGGTTGACGAGGACACGTTCCGTTGCTTTAAGCTGGCCAAATATGCGGGCAATACGGGCGGCACGCTGCCATGCGTCATGAACGCCGCGAATGAGGTCGCGGTGGCGGCGTTCTTGCGCAATGCGTGCGGATACTTGGACATTGACGGTTGCGTCGGCGCCATGATGGAGGCGCACGAGGCGGGGCAGGGCGGCGGCCTGCAGAGGGTCGAAAGTCTCGACCAGCTCGCCGAGATCGACGCTTGGGCGCGTGAAGCTTCCGTGGCATGGCTTGCCGCGAAGGCGAAATAAGGCTGGTTGGTCGCGAGGTGTGAAAGAGCGCTGAGCTGCAACGGCGCTTAATCCGATTCGCCATCGAAATCTGGGCGGCGGCTGCCTGTCGTAAAGCGATTAAGGGCCAGGTAGCTTGCCATGGCGTCTCGAATTTCTTCGAGGCAACGCCGCCGAGTTTCCTTTGCCGGAAGCGGATGTTATTCGAGATGCGGATACCGGGGGCTCGGAGGGCAACATATTTGGTTTTGGACGCTGGCGCAGGCTGGCGTCCAATTTTTATGGAATGCCCATTCGACTTGAGGAAATCGTGTCCCCAAATGCGGGAAAATGGCAGAGATTTGCGGTTGTGAACGGTCGTTGGGCTCTATTTTCGTCGAGTCGACCGATTCTGACAGCATAACCCCAGGTCAGAATTCTCGCTTTCGCCCACGTTCGCAAAACCATCGTTCACAACCGCAAATCTCTGCCATTTTTTCGTGAAAAGGGACAGGGCCGAAGGACTGCTTTAGAATCTGCCCATCGCGCCATCGCGCCATCGCGCCATCGCGCCATCGCGCCATCGTGCCTGGCGTTCTTCTGTTCGTTTCGCGACAGCGTGGCAACGCATTGCTCGCACGCGTCTGGACTTGGCATAATCGCATACGGAAATAGTAAATACGGAAAAGGTTGCGGGGCGCGCGGGACGCTTCGGCCGCGATACGAATGGCGCACTCCTGTTAAGCGGCGGAATCGGCGCGGACGCAGGGTCGATGCGGAGGATCGACGCGGTGAGCTCGTCGGCGTCTCGCCCGGACGCATCCCGAACGAAAGGCCATAGATGGACGTCGTCTTGATGGTTCTCTACATCGTCATAGTGCTTTCGGTGCTCGTTTTCATTCACGAAGGCGGCCACTTCCTCGCGGCGCGCGCTTTCGGCGTGCGCGTGACCGAATTCATGCTGGGCTTGCCGGGCCCGAACATCGGTTTCACCTGGCGCGGCACGAAGTTCGGCGTTACGGCGGTTCCCCTTGGCGGGTATGCGAAGGTGTGTGGCATGGAGCCGGGCCCCGAAGACCCGTATCTCGAAGACGCGCTCGCATTCGCCTACGCTAACGGCACGGTGTACGCCGACGATGTCGCTGAGAAAATGGGCATCACGCTCGACGAGGCGATTGAGGCGCTCTATGTGCTTGAGGAATGGGGCTGCCTTGTTGGTCCGAAGAAAACCGACGAGCACAACGTATTCCGCACGTGCGCCTTCAAGGATAAGCGCAAGGGAATCGACCTGGCCGAGGGCTCGCCCCGTCCGTTCGATGACGCGCATGAACTCTACCTGGCCGAACGCGCGCAAACCTACCGCGCGCAGCCGTTCTGGAAGCGCTGCGTCATTCTGCTTGCGGGCATCTTCATGAATCTGCTGTTCGCGATTGTGGCGTTTGTGCTTATCTATTCGGTATTTGGCATCGATATGGTGAACGAGGCAGGCGAAGTGGTGCGTCATGTGAATGTCGACGTGGGAACCGCCATAAGCGCTGGGTTTAACTACATTGGCATGGTTGCCGTTGCCGTGGCGGGGCTGTTCAACCCGCAAACCGCGGCTGACACCGTGT
>CAKUEV010000354.1 GCA_934646845.1 uncultured Slackia sp. | reverse complement strand
CGGCGGGCTTGGTAGCTTCTTCTGGCATGAGTGCCCCTTTCAAAAATCGCAGTTATCACCATTGTACTGTAACGAAACCGAAGCACGAACGAGCGCGGACGTTTTCCGAAAATTCCCGCAATGAAGCACCCAGAGGTTACGAACGTCGCAAGACTCCCAGAGGTTCTAATGCAACCATTGCGCTAAACGCCAGCTTAAGCATCGCACGCATAGAAAGAGTGCCCGCATCGGCATAGTTGCGAATTGGCAGTCAATGCGGCGCGTTCAGGGCCCATGGGGCGGAACGAGTCCGAGGCGCCCGCCGCCGCGCGTTTCACGAAAGCGTCCGAACCGTGCACCCCTGAAAGTCTCGCGAACATTGTGCGCATACCGTAACGATATGTCGCCGAGTGCCGTGGCGATGCGACAATAGCCGCCGAACGAACGCATTGCGTCGGCGCTAGGAGGCTCGCGTGAGTATTGAAGATTCGGTTTTGTCGTTCATCACATCGGACACGATGCGCAACCTTATGTGGGCGGTTATTTTGGCGTGCGCCACCGCCGCGGCATCGAAAGTGGTAAAGCGCGCGTTGCATGCGATGCTCGACCACCCCGAAAACCCGCTGCCAGCATCGAGCCTCATCATCAACATCGGCCGCGGCGTGGTGTGGGTGATCGGCGGATCGATCATTTTGCAATCATGCTTCGGCATTAACCCGAATGCGCTGGTCACAGCCCTGGGCGTTGGCGGCGTTGCGCTTTCGCTCGGCCTGCAGGATACGCTGTCGAACCTCATTGGCGGCATTCAGATGACGCTCATGGGCGTCGTGCGCCCGGGCGACAACATCGAAATCGGCTCAGAAACGGGCGTTGTGACCGACGTGGGGCTGCGCCACACTACCATCATCACGAAGCTCGGCGAGACCGTAATCGTTCCCAATTCGGTCATTTCGAAAACGTCGCTCGTGCAGCTTCCGCCGGCGGAGCAGTTCAAAGTGCCGTTCTGCGCGACGGGCGACGCGAGCAAGCTCGACGGGATTGCCGCAGAAATCGCCGACCGCGCGAAGGCCGCGGCGGAAAGCGTCTCGCCCGTAACGCAGGACCCGAAGGTGATTTTCTCGGAAATCACCGAATACGGCTTCCGCGGCTCCATCGTGATGCGCGTGGAAGATTCCGCCGCCACGGGACGCGCGGCCGACGCCGTGGTGCGCGCGATCGCGCCGCTCACGAGATAGCGCGACAGCGCCCAACCAGGCGCAGTATCGGCGGCCGCATCTATCCACCCACCCAGGTTCGCTGCACTTCTCGAGTCGAATAAGCAGATATCGCATACCGCACAGCAAGGCCCCACGGGCATAAACCCGTGGGGCCTTCGACAAGAGCGCCCGGCATGAAGCCGTTATTCGCCCTTTTCCATATCAATTTCCGCCTCTACAGCAGGAAGTCCTCACGCGCGATGGTGCGCTCGGCGCGGCGCTCGGGCGAAGCAATGGTATCGGCCGCATAGCCCACGGTGAGCATGTGGTACGGATACACCCCTTCGGGCAGGCCGAACTGCTCGCACGCGATTTCGGGCTTGAAGTGGCACACCCAGCACGTGCCCAGGCCAAGCTCGGTCGCCTGCATCATCATCTGATCGCACACGATCGCGGTATCGATAGGCGCCGCATTCATTTGGTCGTACGGGCGCACCCACGCGTCTTCGCCCACACCGCACACCAGCAACACAACGGGCGCCCCGAAGATCGAGCCGTCGTGTGCGAAACGCGGCTGGCAGGCCGCCGCCTTCTCGAGCAGTTCGGGCGTGGCGCACGGCAAAACGCGCACGGGATGATTGTTGCACGCCGTGGGGGCAAGGCGCCCGGCCTCAAGAATGGCATCGAGTTTCTCGGGCTCGACAGCGCGCTTCTCGTATTTGCGGCAGGAGTAGCGCTCAAGGGTCAAATCGGCAAAAGACATGGCACGTCCCTTCTCTTCAGGAGGCCC
>CAKUEV010000353.1 GCA_934646845.1 uncultured Slackia sp. | reverse complement strand
TCTGTGCCGAGCTCCAGAACGAACGAGAGCGACTCGAGGAGCTGTGCGGCTTCAGCGTGCGTCACTGATCCGGATCCATTCGCATAGAGCCTGATGAGCTTGCGGTAGAGGTATGCGAAATTCGCGGCAGCGCGGTCGTCGAGGCCGTTGCCGTGAATGTCGCCTTTGGTGTGCTGGCCGTTCATTTCGGCGCCGCCCGCGTTGTTCGGGACGATTCCGCTATTCATGGGCATCCTCCCACTTTTCCCCATCCCATCCGCATGCGAGTTCGTCATAAGCCCATTCGTCGTCTTCCCAACGGTAGGTTTTGCCTTCGTTGTCGGTAACGGAATAAGCCTCGGGAGGAAGCGGGGGTGCGCCGGGCTCGGTTGTCGCTGGCGCGTAACCCGCTTCCATAAGCGCGTCAAGAACGCTCGTCCAGTCGACGCCCTCGACAGAGCCTTCTTCGCTGCCAAGGGCGTCGACGATTGCCGAGGCGATTTCTTCATCGTCAATCGAGGTGGGCGTGCTGCTGCGCAGCTCATAAAAGACCTCCAGCACCGGAAGGGCGGTTTCGATGAAAACGTCGGGATTCACGAACGGCGCGGCCGCGAGCTCTTCGAGCAGCATGCTTGGGCCCCAGGGGTCGAATTCGATTCTTTCGGTTTGGGCGAGCTGGGTTGCGCGGCAACGGTCAATTTCCGCGATTTCCTTGGGCGCAAGGCGCGCGCCCCGCGCATCTAACATGGCGGCGGCTCGTGTCGCGATTGATTCTTCGCAGGTGCCGAGCGCGGTGTGGATTGAATAGGCATCCATGGCATTCTCCTTAAAATGTGGACAATGCTTAATACCGCGGTTTATCTGCGAAAACAAGACTGATAAAACAATGAATCATATGGTATTGTGGATAAAAAATTGGGGCTGAAGTCTTGACGATTTCGGCCCCTTGTTTGTTTTTGGCGCTTGGCGGCAACGTGGTTTGGCGGTGCGCGCCGTGGAGCGCCGCGCGGTGCGGCGAATGCCTTCGCGCATGTCCCACGAAGTCGATTTCGATGAAATAATCGAACGGGGCGCTTCCTTGTACGTAGTTGCGTAGAATGGGCTCAATGAAGCGGCGTGGCGAAAGGGAGCAGGGGCGCATGATTACCGTAGAGACGATTCGAGAACGCCATTCCGTGCGCGAATATGACGGAAAGCCTCTTGCGCAGGCCGAGTTCGACGCGCTTGGCGCCTTGGTGGAGGAATGCGCACGCGAAAGCGGCCTTGATATTCAGCTCGTGGGCGACAATCCCGAGGTTTTCAACGTGATTGCGCGTTTCGGTTTGATTCGCGGGTGCCGTACGCATGTCGCATTCGTGGTCGACGACGCCAAGGCGGGCGACACGACGAAAGCGGCCGTCGACGAGGTCATTGGCTATTGGGGCCAGAAAATCGTGCTTGCCGCGCAAGATATGGGGCTCAATACGTGCTGGTGCGCGTTGTGCTCGCGCAAGAAATCGCGTGCCGTTGTAGCGCCGGGGAAGAAAGTTCGCCTGGTTATTGCCGCGGGGCACGGGAAGACGCAGGGTTTTCCGCGGAAGACGAAGAGCATCGGCGCGCTTTCTTCCGTCGAATGCGCGAAGGCGCCGGCGTGGTTTGCGGCGGCCATGGAGGCCGCGCAACTGGCGCCTACGGCGATGAACAACCAGAACTTCAAGATCGCGCTGCTCTCCGATGGGAAAACCGTTCGCATCGAGGCGCCGCAAAGCGGCCTCAACGTGATTGACGAGGGCATCGTGAGGCGCAATTTCGAAATTGCCGCGAACGAGGCCGGCGCCGATTGGCGCTGGAAGCGCGAAATCTAGGAGCGGTGGGCGCTTCTTTCGCGGGACTGCTCCGGGGTGATGCGGGCTTGGCTGGTCCCGATTGGGGGTTACTGAGGTGACCACCGAGCGGGGATAAAAATTTCCTTAGTTATGGGGGTATAAATCGTTTAGCCGATAATAA
>CAKUEV010000352.1 GCA_934646845.1 uncultured Slackia sp. | reverse complement strand
TTCACGCACAAAGAAGGCATGAGCCGCCGCCGCGAGTTCATCATTTTCGTGGTGCTTTCGGTGATTGGCCTTATCATCAACAACGTGTGCATGTGGGCGGGCGTTGAGCTGCTGCATATTCACTATCTCATTACGAAGATCGGCGCCACGGCAATTGTTATGGTGTGGAACTTCGTCACGCGCAAGAAATTTCTTGATGCGGGGGACGAACGAGAGTAATCACGCGGCCTGGATTGTTTCCGGGTCGTTTGAATAGCTTGAGGGCGCGGGGCGTGCGTTTCCGATAGATTCCGCACGAGCCGGAAGCCACATAATGCGGCTTCCGTGCGAGTGAGGACTGACCGAAGCGGAAGAGCATGCTCCGTGGCCTCAAGCGATGGGACAGGAGATACAAAATGGAAAATCGCGATGTGTGTGCTGAATTGGAGCGTTGGATTGCGAACGTTTCCGACGCGGAGCTTTCGGCCGAGCTGGCCGGGATGAAGAAAGCGGCCGATGCGGGCGACGATTCTGCTGCAGTGGACGCATTCTTCCAAGATTTGGCTTTCGGCACGGCGGGTTTGCGCGGCACGCTGGGCGCCGGCACGAATCGTATGAACATCTATACCGTCGGCCGCGCCACGCAAGGTTTCGCCGACTACCTGAATGCGAATTTTGAGAACCCGAGCGTTGCGATTGCGCGCGACTCGCGCAATAAGGGCGAGTTGTTCGTGCAAGTCACGGCTGCCATCTTGGCCGCCAACGGCATCGTGGCGCATGTGTACCCGAAGATTTCCCCTGTGCCTACGCTTTCGTTCGCCGTGCGTGACCTGGGCTGTTCGGGCGGAATTTGCATGACGGCAAGCCACAACCCGGCTGCCTACAATGGCTATAAAGCCTACGGCCCCGATGGCTGCCAAATCACGAGCGCGGCTGCGAAAGCCATCTCTGCTTCTATCGCGAACACCGATGCATTCTCGGGCGTGAAGACGATGGACTTCGATGAAGCCGTGGCGTCGGGCATGGTGAAATGGGTCGACGATGCGGTGCTCGAGCGCTATTACGATGCGGTTTTGTCCAAATCGGTGAGCAGCCTTTCCGCCGATCAGGTCGCCGAAGCTCCTTTGAAACTCGTATACACGCCGCTTAATGGTACGGGCCTGATTCCTGTGACCACCGTGCTTGAGCGTGCGGGCATCGCCGATATCACGGTGGTTCCTGAGCAGCGCGAGCCCAATGGCGATTTCCCCACGTGTCCGTATCCGAACCCCGAAATTCGCGAGGCCATGCAGAAGGGCATCGACCTGTGCGAGGAAGTGCATCCCGACCTGCTGCTTGCGACCGACCCCGATGCCGACCGCGTGGGCGTTGCGTGCAAAGACGGCGACGACTATACGCTGCTTACCGGCAACGAAATGGGCGTGCTTCTGCTCGATTACATCGCTCGCATGCGCAGCGAGCGTGGAGAGGATCTCTCCGATAAGGTTGCGGTCACGACTATCGTGTCTTCCGCTATGGTTGACGCGCTTGCCTCGGAGTATGGCTTTGAGTTGCGCCGCTGCCTCACGGGCTTCAAATACATCGGCGACATCATCACCGAGCTTTCCGATGCTGGCCAAGTTGACCGTTTCATTTTTGGCTTCGAAGAGAGCTATGGCTACCTGTCGGGCGACCATGTGCGCGACAAAGACGCCGTGAACGCGAGCTTGCTTATTTGCCAAATGGCGCAGGATTACAAGTTGCGCGGCATGAACCTGGCGCAGGCCATGCGTGCGCTCTACGAAAAGCATGGCTGGTGGCTCAATCGCACCGCGTCGGTGTCGTTCCCGGGTGCTGCAGGCGCTGAAACCATGCGCGGCATTATGGCGAAGTTGCGCCAGCAGGCTCCGAGCGAACTTGCCGGTCGCGCGGTTGAAGCTGTGGTCGACTACGAGGGCGGCGTGAATGGCCTGCCTTCGGCGAACGTCGTTGAGTTTGACGTTGAGGGCGGCAACAAG
>CAKUEV010000351.1 GCA_934646845.1 uncultured Slackia sp. | reverse complement strand
ATCTGGTAAAGGGCTACGATCGTGGATTCATCGCAAGCGAATTGACCATATCGGTTGAAACCGTCAGAAGCCACACAAGGCACATCTATGGCAAATTCGATGTCCATACGAGGGTTGAGCTGCTGAACGCAATCGCATTGCGCGGGCGCGATGATTAAGGGCTAAACGAGGTGCTTGTTTTTTGTTCTTTTGGGCTTAACTGAGCATATTGATTCAATAAGGCCGGTGTCTAACGCCGCAGGTATTGCGCAAGATGGTGTCTCGTTTTATCCGAATACGCTGGGAAGCTGACTGAGGGTATCGATACCTCGTTATCAACGTTTGAGTGGGGGAGATCGGAATTATGATTGCTGGTTGTGTCGGGCATCAAGAATACGTTGTTTTTGGTGGGTAATATCTTGATTAACGTATCGGGGAACGAATAAGCCGCAGACAGATGTGGGCTACGGATCGTCGGTATGTCACCTTCTTCTCGTTAAATCCGCAAAGCACAAAAAAGGCGCCCCGCAGGGCGCCTCAACCATCTTCTCCCGTTCCCCGCTACTTCTTCTCGGCCTTTGCGGCGGGGCGTACGGGCTTTTCGCTGTCGCGATGCATGTTGATGTAGTCCAGCAGCTCGCTGCGCTTATGGATGTTCATCTTCGCGTAAATGTGGCGAATGTGCGTCTGCGTAGTATATGGGCTAATCACGAGCTTGTTCGAGATGTTGTCAACCGTGTAGCCGCGCGCCACGAGCTTCAGAATCTCGCCCTCGCGCTTCGAGAGCTTGAATTCCACGATAACCGCGTCGCAAATCTCTTCAGTGTCGTTCTGCGTGGCAGGTGCCGTGGTTACGTGAATAATGTCGCCCTCGCTGCGCACAAGCGGAATAAGCGCCAGCGCTACAAGGCACATAAGGAACAGTGACGTGGGCTCAACGAGCGTGTTCCAAATGCCCTGAATGTCCTCGTACAGCACAGCCCAAACTTCGCCGATCGAAAAGCCCAGGCGCACGATGGCGCTCGATGCGCAAAACGCTGCAACGGGAGCCATGTAGCCCTTCGCCGACATAGTGCCGAAATACGAAATCACGAACAACTCGAAAATGCCGGCCAAAATCACAGCGAGCGTGAACGCGATCGTATCGAGCTTGACCATATCGTTCAGGAAAAAGGCGATGGCGACAATGGTCGCAACCATGAAGAAGGGCAGAAGCTTGTACGCGGCTTCGGTGCGCTTGCCCGCGCGTGCGATCAATGCAATAACAAGGCACAGAATCGCTGCAAAGCCCATGCCCAAGGGATAGGCTGCCGCACCTGTGAGGATATTGTCTTCAGGAACTATAGCAATCGTGAAGTAACAGGCCACGCACGCGATGCACAGTGAAACCGATATAATGAGCGTCGCTCGATTCGTCTTCTTGCGAATCGCCTTCGGCAAAAGCGCGGGGAACGCAAGCCCCTCAACGGTCTTGCATTCATATTTATAGGCAACGCCGCTCGCAATGGGAAGCAGCGCCACGAACACGTTCGAAACCGGCGCCGGCAAAATCTCGGTCATAATCATCGCTACGACCATCAGCAGTCCGTAGACGAGCGCGAATTTGCCCAACCCAAATGTCGAGCGTTTGCGCGTGTGGAATTCGCCCCATGCGGCCCACAGAACAACGTTGGCCACGCCCAGCACAATGGGAAACACCACCCAAATGAAGAAGGGCATAGTCGCCAGCGGCTCCACAAGCGTGAACAGAAGCGTGCCCACGGCGAGCGTTGCGGCCGAAGCCCACACCAGGGCAGGGTGCTCATATATATTGATGCGTCGAAGCGCCAACGGCATAACAAGGAATGCAAGCGCCGAAAACGCGAGGCTCGCAAGCCAGGAGTACACCATGGCGCGACCCATGAGCGGCGAGCACACGAACACGCTTGGTGAGAACCACAGGCAATAAAACCACGCGAGCACAAGGCTTAGGCCAAGATAATGGACGCCTAACGCATCCCTTTTTT
>CAKUEV010000350.1 GCA_934646845.1 uncultured Slackia sp. | reverse complement strand
TTGCCGCAAGCTGCGCGTCGGTTTTCTGCAAAGCGATACGACGGCTCACATCGGCGGTCGACTGATTGCCACGCGCGCAGGCGCGCTCCATGCGAACACACGCAGGCGCCACCACGGCAACCAGCGCATCGGCCCAACACACATCGCGTTTGCTCTCGACGCCCGTGGTAACTTCCACAACCACCATGTCATGCAGCTGGCCCAGCTCGCCAATGCGGCGGCGGCATTCCTGCATAATGACGGGATGCGTAATGGCATTAAGCCATTCCGTATGCTCGGGCGTATCGAATGCGGCGGCGGCAAGACGGCTGCGCACCACCTCTCCACGCTCGTCGAACACATTCGCGCCGAATGTGCGCGCGATATCGTACTTCACGCCAGGAGTCGTGAGCACGAAATGGCCCACATCATCCAGATTGATGACGCCCGCGCCCAGCTCGGCAAACATATGGGCAATGGTCGACTTCCCCGACCCAATGCCGCCAACAAGCGCGATGGTCTTCATCGCTACCTCCAATAATCAAATCCCAAGCCAGGCAAACGTCAGCGATTCACCGCTTGGCAGAACGGCGAAATCAGCACTTCTCGGCGATGTGGTAAATCAAGCTCACCGTATCGTACCATCCCAAGCACGGATCGGTGATCGATTTGCCGTATTCCATGTGCTCGGTGATGTCTTGGCGACCCTCCACCAGGTAGCTTTCGACCATCACGCCTTTGATGAGCGTGCGCAAATCTTCGTTGTAGTTGCGATTGTGCAGCACCTCGCCCACGATGCGAATTTGCTCTTTATGCTGCTTGCCCGAATTCGAATGGTTCGCATCAACCACCACGGCCGGATTGGCAAGCCCCTTCTCGCTGTACATCTTCCACAAGCGAATGCAGTCTTCGTAATGGTAGTTCGGATGCGTCGTGCCGTATTTGTCAACGCCGCCGCGCAGAATCGCATGCGCCAGGGGGTTTCCATCGGTGGTCACATCGTGCGTACGATAGATGAAATTATGGCCATGCTGCGCCGCAACGATGGAGTTCAGCATCACCGAAAGGTCGCCCGACGTGGGATTTTTCATGCCGACAGGAATATCCATGCCGCTTGCGGTGAGGCGATGCTGCTGGTTTTCAACCGAGCGCGCGCCCACGGCTTCATAGCTCAAAACATCGTCGAGGTAGCTGCGATTTTCCGGATACAGCATCTCGTCGGCCGCCGTAAGGCCGCTTTCAGCCATAGCGCGAATATGCATGTGGCGAATCGCCTGAATGCCAGCAGACAAATCGGGCGCGGCTTCGGGATTTGGCTGGTGCAACATGCCCTTATAGCCCTCCCCCGTCGTGCGTGGCTTATTGGTGTAAATGCGCGGAATAATCAGCAGCTTGTCGGATACCTCGCGCGCAAGCTCGCCCAAGCGGCTCGTGTATTCGCACACGGCATCTTCGTTGTCGGCGGAACAAGGGCCGACAATCACGAGAAATTTGTTCGAGGCGCCCGTAAATACGTCGCGAATCTCGGCATCGCGCTTGGCCTTCAAAGCCTTCAGTTCTGGTGTGAGCGGTAGTTCTTCTTTAATCTGCGCCGGATCGGGCAGCGCCGAATTCACGTGCATTCCCATGAGGAATTCCTTTCCGTATGAAAAAGCCGCAGAAAGCGACCACGAGTAATGCGCAAACGAGTTTCCCCATGGTAACGCAAAACCGCGGAAATTGAGCGAACCGCTGGATCAAGGTCGAATCCCATAGCGAAATACCAAAGATGCGTTCCTGCGCTTTATCGCAAGAGAACGCGCCATGCATCCATGCATCCATGCATCCATGCATCCATGCATCCATGCACCCGATTGCTCGTTCGCCCGGTCGGCCCCTAGACTGGTTTACCCCATACGCCGTTTGCCCATGCTCCTATTTGAGCCATAAGCCTGTTTGCCCCATGCTCCCGCTTGACCCTATAGGCCCGTTTTATCCCATGCGCCTAAAACAGCGGAAGCCCCCATATGGGGGCT
>CAKUEV010000349.1 GCA_934646845.1 uncultured Slackia sp. | reverse complement strand
GGGCAATGGGGCAAGCTGCCTCCTCATCGAAAAAGATGTCGCACCTAACGGAAATAGCCCGTTTTGTGCTGGCTGGCAAATGTACTTCGAAGAAGAAGAGGGGCCACTGAACTATCTGAACCATCTTATTGGCAATTGTACACCCCAGGACGTTATCAAAGCGTACGTCAACGAAACAATGCATAACCTCGAGTGGGTCCTCGCCTTGGGCGCGCAGGAAGAATGGATGAACATCTACCGTCCAGAGCCCGGCGATACAAACGAGTATGCAGAATATCCTGATAGCGATACCGTCGGTTACCTGCTCTTCAAGACGGAAGGCGATCAACCGCATCACCTGCATGAGTTCCTGATGTCGGAAATGCAAAAGCGCGATTCCATCGATTACAAAACCTCAACTCCCCTCGAAGAAGTAATCCGCGACAACGAAACCGGTGAAGTTATCGGCATTGTTGCCAACGGCAAGCGCTACCACGCCAAAGGTGGCGTAATCATGTGCACAGGCGGCTTCGAGAGCGACCAGAGCATGTTGAAAGAATACACTGGCGTAAACGGTTGGCCCTATGCAGGCAAGGCGAACACGGGCGACGGCCACCGAGCCTGCATGAAGATTGGCGCCGACTTCTGGCATATGCACGGCGGCGCAACCTACTGGATGTCGCTGCGCAACATCGAGAACACCGAATTCGTTTCAACCCTGTACTCCTTCACGAGCAAACAGCATGGCATCACCGTTGGCGTGAATGGTCGTCGTTATTACCAAGACTTCGACGCCTGCAGCAACTTCAAGAAGTATGCACTTCCCGGCACCGACATCACTCGCAACGTTGGCTACCGCCACGGCATTACCCAATTTGGCGGAGGCATGGCACACCTACCCATGCCAGATAAGGCGTGGTTCATTTTCGATCAAGCAGGCTTGGATGCTGGCGCATGCCCAAAGGAAACCTCAGCCGACCCCGTAGCCGACGGCTGGGCTGTTTCCGGCGAGACCGTTGAAGAGCTTGCAGAGATAATTGAAGTTCCCGCCGATGAGCTTGCTAAGACGGTTGCTCAGTGGAACGAATTCTGCGAACGAGGCGAAGACCTGGCATTCTATCGCCCTGCAGACACTATGGCACCCGTTGCCCAAGGACCCTTCTATGCAATGCTGTGCGTGCCCGCGCTGCTGAACACCGATGGCGGCCCCGTACGTAGTGCAGACGGATCGATTCTCGACCCTGACGGAAATCCGATTCCTGGTCTGTACTCCGCTGGCGAATTCGGGTCGATTTGGGGCGAATTGTACCAAGGCGGTGGCAACGTCGGTGAGTGCGGAGCCTTCGGACGAATCTCCGCGCGCAGCGCCCTTTCTCGCCTGGCATAACCACCCGCAAATCGAGACCTTCGTAAAACCGATTCCAAACTGACCCTTCCCATCCTAAGCCCCGCATCAGCCCATCCCCTCCCAGGTTGATGCGGGGCATTTGCGTTATTACTTCATAAAGGAAGGATCAACCGAAAAAATCGACACAATTGCAACTAAGCGTTCATCACTTATAACACTTCCGTAAAACGCGACAAGCCACAGAGCCCAGGCCCTATCGCCACTGAATTTGAACGAAGTCGGGAAACTTATCCCGCAAGTCGTTCACGTTGAATGTTTGCAGCAGCTCTTCGGGAGTTGCAGGGTCGCACGTAGGTGCCAAGCCCGTGATGCCCGCAATGCGGCCGATAATCGCTTCGGGGGTTTTGAAGCGTTCAAGCAGCGCATCGAGCGCGGCATCATGGTCGCGCTTCGACAGGCGGCGGTCATGCTCGCCCACCACCAAAGGCACATGCACATACTGAGCATGCGGCAAGCCGAGCAAATCTTGCAGGTAGCGCTGCTGCGGGCTCGAGCACAGCAGGTCCATGCCGCGCACCACGCTGTTCACGCCCTGTTCACCATCGTCAACCACCACGGCAAGCTGATACGCGAACGCCTCATCGCTTCGGCGAATGAGGAAATCGCCGCAATCGTGCGCAAGGTTCTG
>CAKUEV010000348.1 GCA_934646845.1 uncultured Slackia sp. | reverse complement strand
CATCCACAGTATCCGGTTCTCAAGGTTCCCGGCGGGGCCTGCGGCCCGCCGTGCGCTTCGCGTTCCCGCTTGGCGCAGGAATGTATATTACGGACTTGAACTCATAGGGTCAAGGATTAATTTACTTTTTGGTCGAAAAGTTTTTGCATACGTCTGATTTACTGTAGGCGCTTCTTTTGTTTTACCTGGTAAATCGCATTAGTTACTCTTCCCCGCCTTGCTTCTTAAGATGTGAACGCCTCTTCATAAGTCCTCTATCGCCTTCGGTACGCCAAGCAAATGGGGTTCGGATGCACAAACTACGTCTCCCCTTCTAGGAAGTTCGCCTGTCGTACGGGAGCAAGCCTTTGGAATCGAGCCTCGCTTTTGCCGACCACGCGCCTTCGCTTCTTTTACCGCACTCTATAAATATGGCTGACACCTTCTTCGGCGCCAGCCATATTCTTGCTTTATATATCTTTATATATGTCGCTCTTCGAGCCGTGCGTTCACACTTCTTTTATTGAATGCTAGACATAGAACAGAATGTCATCGTACGTGGGCACCGGCCAGTAGTCGGCGGCAACGAGTTCCTCCATGGCATCGACCGCGGTACGCAAGGTTGCCATTGCGGGGACAACCTCATGAGCGTAGCAGTTCGCTTCTTCCTGAGGATCGTCGATGGCCTCTGCCTTCTGATGCACAGCATCGAGCGCCTTAATGGAATCGTTGATGGTCGTGATTCCATTGCACAACTTGTTGAGCGTATTGAGCTCGCACTGCATGGCGCTTTCGATCCCCACGCCCTTTACCGTCTCGAGGCCCTTGGCAACCTTGGTCGCATAGGCGCTGATGACTGGTCGATAGGTACGGCGCGCTTCGCGAATCATCGTCGTTGCCTCAATATTGAGCAGCTTCGTGTACTTCTCGAGCTTCACCTCGTAGCGGCTGCGCACCTCGACTTCAGTGAGCACGCCGAGGCTCGTGAACAAATCGATGCTCTTGTCGGAAACGAAGCACGGCATCGCATCGGCCGTGGTCTTGTAGTTGCACAGGCCACGCTTCTCGGCTTCAACATGCCATTCGTCGGCGTAACCATTTCCCGAGAACAGAATGCGCTTGTGCTCGTTGAGCACCTTCTTGCAGTACGCAAGCGCCGCCTCGCCGAACTCTTCGGCAGAAACGCCTTCGAGGGCGTCGGCGAATTTCTTGAGCGATTTTGCCACGGCGCAGTCAAGCACCATGTTGCAGTCGGACGGATTGGCTTCAGAGCCGAGCGCACGGAATTCGAACTTGTTGCCCGTGAAAGCAAAGGGGCTCGTGCGGTTGCGGTCGGTGTTGTCCTGCTTAATCTTCGGCAGCACATCGGCACCCAAGTCGAGCATGCCGTGCTTCGCGTGCACGGAAGCTTTGCCGTCGGCGATCTTCTCGACCACTTCGGTGAGCGCATCGCCCAAGAAGATGGAGATAATCGCCGGAGGAGCCTCGTTCGCGCCCAAACGGTGATCGTTGCCGCAGCTCGCAACGCTCATGCGCAGCAAATCCTGATAGTCGTCAACCGCTTCGATGACAGAGGTGAGGAACACGACGAACTGCAGGTTGTCTGCAGGGGTCTCGCCCGGGTCGAGCAGATTCTCAGATTCGGTGCCAATGGACCAGTTGTTGTGCTTGCCCGAACCGTTGATGCCTTCAAAAGGCTTCTCATGGAGCAGGCACACCAAACCGTGACGAGAAGCGAGCAGCTTCATCTTCTCCATCATGACGAGGTTATTGTCAATCGCCTCATTGACTTCGGCATAGACCGGCGCGAGTTCGTGCTGGCACGGAGCGACCTCGTTGTGCTTGGTTTTAGCAGGAATTCCGAGCGCCCACAGCTCATCGTCGAGGTCTTTCATGAAAGCGGAAACCGTGGGGCGAATAGCACCGAAATAATGCTCCTCAAGCTCCTGGCCCTTGCACGGCGTATTGCCGAACAGCGTGCGGCCGGTAATCACGAGATCCTTGCGGCGAGCATAGTCTTCTTTCTTAATAAGGAAGTACTCC
>CAKUEV010000347.1 GCA_934646845.1 uncultured Slackia sp. | reverse complement strand
CGCTTCGCCTCAGCGCGGGCTGCATCAAGCACTTCCTGAGCGGAACGCTGAGCGGTCACGAGCGCATTGGCAATGGCGGAAGCGTCGGTTTCCTTTTCGGAAAGCGGCTACTCGAGCTCGGCGATGCGAGCGTCTTTTTCGTCGGCGGAAAGCGCCGAGGTCGTATCGGCGGCTTCCTCTTTGATTGCCTCGGGCTCGGGCTCGGGCATCGCGGGCTCGGCGAAGGCGGCATCCATGTCCATAGGCTCGTCATCATCGAAGCCCATCTGGTTGTTATTGAGCTCGTCGATGCGAGCGAGAAGCTCTTCGATCTGGGCATTCAAACCGTCGATCTCGGCTGCGACATGCTCGAGGAACACATCGACCTCGTCAACGTCATAACCCTTGCGATCAACCGTGAAACTCTGGTTGTGGATGTCTTCGGAAGTGATGGCCATGCCTACTCCAATCTCATTCGGTATATACCCCAGAAACCCAGGGCGGCCTGCGATATGAATCGCACAGCCTGCAGGACGCCTTGCGCCCCAATGAACATATTCGCGCCGCTGCGGCTAAAGAATGCCGACAATCAAGCGCACCAAGAATTGTAATACAAGCAGGGCAAAGATAGGCGTTACGTCCACCATGCCCCCAATCGGCGGGATGAATTTACGGAAAAGGTTCAGATACGGATCGCAAACCTTCCCCAACACCGTTTCGATATCGGCCAGAATGCCGCTTCTGTTCGGAATCCAGCTCATGAGCACATACACGAGCAGAATCGTCGTGTACGCGTCGGCGAGCTTCACGATGAAAAGCTGCAGGGCATACATTTACATCAATCCTTGCGCTTTGAGGCGAGACGCCTCGGCATCACTCAAGCCCGCGCCGCGCGTGATGACGAACACGTGGCCCGAAACGCATTCGACCTGAGCCTCGAAAGCGCATGCCACGCCAAAGCTGAAGTCGAGAATGCGCTTGCCGAGCGCCTCGGGGGTGTTGCGCAGCGAGACAACAGCGACATCGCCGCTCTTGAGCACCTTGGCGATGCGTTCGGCATCGTCATACGACTCAGGCTTGACGATGGTCACGATACGCGCCGGACGCTGCACCACGCGGCCTTCGCCAGAAGGCGATGCGGGCGCAGGAATGGATCCCGTGGTTTGCGCATAAGCGCCCGTGGAGCTCGCGGCAGCCTGGGGCGCCGAAGCGGCAGGCTGAGCGGCAGACGAGGGCTCAAACAGCGAATTCACGCCAGGAGAGCGATGCGAATCTTCACGAAGCGCGCCGAAATCGCGGTTCGGACGCGTTGCCTGCGACGCATCGGCGGTCTCGGGGGCTTCGCTCGGCGTGTATTGGATATTGGCGCGCACGTCGTCAGATGTGACGAGCTTGGGCAACGACGCCGTGAAGCCCGAAGAAGGCGAGTCGTTCTCCACCGCGTAATCGGCAGAATCGTCGAAGCCGTATTCGCCATAATCGCCATAATCGACGGCGTCATCGCGAGAATCGCGAGCGCGCGAGGAGCGCGAGCCCGCCTGGCTCGAAGCCTCGCCAATGCCCAGGCGATCTTTCAGTTCATCAAATTTAGGAATCTTGAAATCCATTGCGTGTCCACCTATCAATCAAGCGGGCTAACCCGCATAGTCGGCACTGAATATGGCTCGACCGATGCGAACCATGGTAGCCCCCTCGCCAATGCCTTCGGAATAATCGTTGCTCATCCCCATTGAAAGTTCATGGAGCTCCATGTCAATACCGCATGCCGCGAGGTCGCTTTGCGCCGCATCGCGCAGCTCGCGCAGGCGCTTAAACGTTGCGCGCGCCACCGAGGCGTCGCCGATGGGGGCCATTATCATAAGGCCTTTCACGCGCACATGCTCCAAGGCGGCGCAATGCGTAAGCATATCGATAAGATTTTCGTCGGCCACGCCTTGCTTGTTCGACTCGCCGTCGTTGACTTCGATAAGCACGTCCTGCACAATGTCGGCCGCCGCGGCCAGTCGATCGATTTTATCGGCGTGGCTTTCCTGGTACAAAGAATGGATG
>CAKUEV010000346.1 GCA_934646845.1 uncultured Slackia sp. | reverse complement strand
TCGATTGAATCGATTCGCAGTTCCTTGCCTTCGATAAGGTCGGCAAAACCGCCGCATTCGGGACACATCACATGGAAGCGATCGTGCGTGAATTCGTGCCCACACTCCACGCAGCGGCTCTTCGGCGGCACCATCGTAATATCGAGCTTCGATCCCGAAAACAGCGGATCGCCGTCGGTAATAGCTTCGTACGCGAACGTAAGAGCATCCTCGATAGCCTCGGTCATCTCGCCCACGGAAAGCGACACCTTCAATACCTTGTCGGCACGGTTCGCCTCAGCCGCCTGGCGCACGCTTTCAACGACGCCCGTCACCATTCCAAGCTCGTGCATGATGCATCCTTTCGATAAAAATTGAGCCAGGAAGCAACCTGGCTCAATATGCTTTCCAATTCGAGAACCCAACGGGGGAATTGGAAGGCGAAACCCGCGCGCCGCCCATTAGAACGGCGCATCGGTGCTAGTCTTCGAGGTCCATGTGTTCTTTGAACTTCTTCTTGGCCTTCTTTTTGGTCGCGTCCCACTCAGCGGCGATTTCGGCGTCTTCGGCCGCTTCGCGCTCTTCTTCCTCTTGGCGCTTCTTCAAACGGTTGCCCAAGACGATGCGCGCGACCAGCAAGCTCGCCTCATACAGCACAATCATGGCGCCGAACATGAGCAGCATGGTGACAGGCGAAGCGTCGGGCGTGGCCATAGCGGAAATAACCATGAGCACGATGTAGACCGTGCGCCAAGAGCTGCGTAGCTTCTTGTAGGGCACAATGTCGAAAATAACCAGGTAGAACACGACGAGCGGCAGCTCGAATGCAACACCGAAGCACAGCTCGAAGTTGATGATGACGTCGACCCATGCCTTGGCGTCGGGCAGAATTTGCGCGAAGCCGCCAGCCTGGTCGGTGAGCCACTGCACAGCCGGGTTCAGAATAAACAGGTAGCAGAACACGGTGCCGAACATGAACAGGAACACGCCCACGGCAAACGTCGGAATGAACCATTTGCGCTCGTTAGGCTTCAAAGCGGGCAGGAAGAACGCGAGAATCTGCCACAAGATGATGGGCATGCACGCAACAACTGACGCCCACAGCGCAACCTTGAAGCGAATGGTGAACGAGCCAAACACGTCGAGCACGTTCAGAACCACCATGCCATCGTCGCCCTTGGGCAGATAGTCGGCCACAGGCAGGCACATGAACTGAATGATGGTAGGCGTTGCCAGGTAGAACACGCACATGGCAATAAACAGGGAAACCACGATGCGCACCAAACGCATGCGCAGCTCACCCAGATGATCGAAAAGCGGCATTCGCGCCGGACCGATAGGCATGGGTTACTCCTCCTTCTGGGCCGCGGCGGAATCGGCGGGCTCGTTGGCAGCGTCGGCCGCTGCGGGACGCTTCTTCTTTTTGGCAGGCTTGGCCGTGCCGAGAATCTCGCTCGCGAGTTCGGCCTCGGCAGCGCGCTCGGCGTTGACTTCAGCTTGAGCCTTCTCGGTTGCCTCCATACGGGCGGCCATAACCTTTTCGTGCACGGTAGCAGGCTTGGTCGCGGCAGCAAGCTCTTCGGCCTTGGCCTTGGCGGCCTCGCCGTTCATGGCCTTGGCGGCCTCGGCACCCAAAGCGGCGTTTGCAGCGGTCGCGGCAGCGATACCCGCACCGGCCTCACCGGGCTTCGCCTGCACGGCGGCGGCTGCGGCGGCTTCGGCCTGCTTCTTAGCAGCCTTGGCAGCTTCGACCTCGGCGGCGGCTTCAGCGCGCACTTCCTTGGCGGCCTCCATGGCGGCCTCGCGCTTCACCTTATCGGCGCGCTCCTTGTCGTATTTCGCCTTACGAGAAGCGAACGATTCTTTCTTCTCGATTTTCTGCTTGTTCTCTTTGTCGATTTGCTCCATCGGATTTTTGACGGAGTCGTCGGTCAAAGGATCATAGATTTCGGTCTTCACGACCTTGTTCATTTCGTCCTGGGCGCTGCGGAACTTCGAAATCGCCTTGCCAACGGTTTTCGCGATGGCGGGCAATTTGTCGGGACCGAAAAT
>CAKUEV010000345.1 GCA_934646845.1 uncultured Slackia sp. | reverse complement strand
CCTTCGACGCGCACCCGCATAGCGGGTGGTTTTTCGTGGCCGCGCTGCGCGCGCCCACAGGCTCATGAGCCTGCAATAAAAATGCCGGCCCGAAGGCCGGCATCGTAAAGGCGTCGATTATTCGACAGCCTCGCCAAGAGCGAAGCGCTTGAAACCGGTGACCTTGATGGAGCCACCGAGCTGCTTGGCGACGGAGTCAACGTACTCGCTGACGGTCTGGTCGGAGTTCTTCACGAACACCTGCTCAACAAGGCACTGCTCCTTGTAGAACTTCTGCAGACGGCCAGCAGCCATCTTCTCCTGGATGGCCTCGGGCTTGCCGGACTCGGCAGCCTGAGCCTTGTAAATGCCCATCTCATGCTCAACGACGGCAGGAGAAACTTCTTCGCGAGAGGTCGCGATGGGATCGACAGCGGCGACCTGCATGGCAACGTCGCGGCCGCACTGAGCGAACTCGGCAGCGGTGGTGTCAACGCCCTCGGTGGCGAAGGAAACCAGAACGCCAATCTTGCCGCCCATGTGGATGTAGGAGCACACAGCGTCGGCCTCGAGCGTGGCGAAGCGAGCGAGCTGGGTGTTCTCGCCCATCACGTGGATGCAGTCAGCGACAACGGCCTCAACGGTCTCGCCGTCAATCTCGGAAGCCTTCAGGGCATCGAGGTCGGCAGGCTTGTTGGCGATAGCGGCGCGAGCGATTTTCTCGGCGTAAGCCTTGAACTTCTCGTTCATGCCGACGAAGTCGGTCTCGCAGTTGAGCTCGACGAGAGCGCCCGTCTTGCCGTCCTCGGAAACCAGAGCCATAACGGTGCCCTCGTTGGTGGCACGGCCAGCCTTCTTGGCAACAGCGGCAAGGCCGCGGGTGCGCAGAACGTCAACGGCGCCGTCCATGTCGCCGTCGGCCTCAGCGAGGGCCTTCTTGCACTCCATCATGCCTGCGCCGGTCATTTCGCGCAGTTCCTTGACCATGGAAGCGGTGATGTTTGCCATCTTTGCGGTTCCTTTCTCAAGTTCTCTCTTGGAAAAACGGGCCCCGCTTCGCTCTTTAGAAACAGGGCCCGACCTCTACGTATTGGTAGAAAGCGCAGGGCTTTCGACGTATGCGTAAATTAATTACTCAGCAGCAACTTCGGCGGCAGCTTCGGCAGCCTGGGCCTCAGCGGCCATCTGCTCTTCGATGACGGGAGCGCCAGTAGCGGCGATCACAGCGTCGGCAACGAAGGTACAGAGCAGGTTGACCGAACGGATGGCGTCGTCGTTGGCAGGAATGCCGAACTCGACGTCGTCGGGGTCGCAGTTGGTGTCGAGGGTGCCCACCACGGGAATGCCAAGACGCTTGGCCTCGTGGATAGCGAGCTGCTCACGGTTGGTGTCAACAACGAAGATGGCGTCGGGGAGCTTCTTCATGTTGCGGATGCCGTTGAGGTTGGTCTGCAGCTTGGCAAGTTCCTTCTTGAGCAGGATCTGCTCCTTCTTGGGCAGAACTTCCATGCGGCCGTCGGACTCCATGGCCTCGAGCTCTTCCATGCGCTGAACGCGGGAGCGAATGGTCACGAAGTTGGTGAGCATGCCGCCGAGCCAGCGAGCGTTGATGTAAGGCATGCCGCAGCGGTCAGCCTGAGTAGCGACAGCTTCCTGAGCCTGCTTCTTGGTGCCGACGAACAGAACCGTGCCACCCTTGGCAGCGGTGTTCTCGACGAAGGTATAAGCCTGGTCGAGACCGACGAGGGTCTGCTTGAGGTCGAGGATGTAGATGTCACCACGGTTGCCGAAGATGTACGGCTTCATCTTGGGGTTCCAACGACGGGTCTGGTGACCGAAGTGAGCGCCTGCTTCGAGCAGGGACTTGACGCTGATTTTCGCCATGTCATTCTCCATTCGTTAAGCGTCTGCCCGAGGTCATCCCCGACACCGCAGCCTTTTTCGGTGGCCACTCGCGGTGCTAGGTCGCTCGGACATGTGAAATATAGAAACCATGGCATTATACGACCTTGCAGGCGCAATGCAAGAGAAATCCACAAGGAAGTGGAGATATGC
>CAKUEV010000344.1 GCA_934646845.1 uncultured Slackia sp. | reverse complement strand
CCCTCATGACCTCGGGCTTCGCCCGCCCCGAATCGACCACGGCGCTCGCCGCGGCCACCTTGGTCTCCCAGTCGTACGATCTCTTGCATCCCATGCCAAGCAGGACCTCCCGTCCGACGGCCCAAAACGTCTCCTGCCATTTTCTCACAGCGTCTTGGGGAATTCTGAGCTCGCGGGCAACGGCCTGGCAGCCGATTCCCTTCTCGAACATGTCGGCGGCGGCGGACCTGACGCTCGACTCATATATGGTCATAAGAAAGCCTCCCATTCTCCGGACTTTTACTTCTTTGTCCAAGAAATGGGAGGCGGTTCAAACCCGGAATCGGCCTTTTTAATAAACGAGCCGGTTTCGGCGCAGCAAGCAACGACAAAACGGCGGGCTAGTAGAACAATTCCACCTCGTCTTTGAGGAATTCCTCGACACCGCATGCGCCAGACGCCGCGCCGCCAACGACGATTCGTTTCGCATTCGGATTGGCAGACAGGAAATCGGCCATTCCGCTTTGGCCTTTTTCCTTGCCGCTCTTCACTTCAATAGCCGAAAGCGAATCAAAGCCCTTCGAAACGACGAAGTCGACCTCTTTTGTTCCCTCGCGCCACCAATACACGCCCAAACCCTCTTCGGACGCCCGCGCGAGAAGCCTTGCGCCAACCGCCGATTCGACCAAATGGCCCCGTAAATCGGGCTCGCCCAAATACCTTGATTTTTCGATTCCCGACGATGCCGTCATAAGCGAGGTGTCATACACCATGAAACGTGGCGACGATTTTCTCCGCTTCACCGCTCTGGCATCGTATTTCTGAATGCCGCAAAGCATTCCCGCCTTATCAAGCAAATCGAGATAATGCGCAACCGTCACCGTATTGCCCGCATCTTGCAGCTGCCCGAGCATCTTGGTATACGAGAGTTCTTGCGCGGAATACGTCGCCCCAAGCCGGAAGAGCGCCCTCATGAGCGCGGGCTTGCGAATATCTTCAAGGGCCAAAACGTCTTGCGAAATCGTCGGCTCGATAATCGCTTCACGAATATATGAAATCCAGCGAGCATCATCGCTCGCAAATCGCGCTGCGCCAGGGTAGCCACCGTAATAGAGATAATCGTCAAACGAGAAGCCGAACGCCTGGGAGCATTCCGAATAGCTCCAATGCGGAGAATGAATAAGCTCAAAGCGCCCCATGAGGGAATCTTCCAATCCCTTGTGCAGTAGAAGCGATGACGAGCCGCTCAGAACAACCCGAACCGGCGTGTCGTTTCGCCGATCGGCATCGTAGAGCGACTTAACGACGAGCGACCAATGGGGCACCTTTTGAATCTCGTCAACGACAAGCACCACGGGGCACGACCCCGATCGCGTAGCATTTCTCGCCTGCTGCCACTCAACCTGAAGCCATTCTTCACTCGGAACGATGGCGTCGTCTGCGCTTATGAAAAACTGCTCCGTGTCGATTTTCGCCAAAGCTTGACCAAGCATTGTGCTCTTGCCTGTTTGACGAGGCCCAACGACAACCTGCATAAGCGGATTGTTTGTTTCTGAGATTCTATCGACGATGGTTTTCACATAATGTCGCTCAAACATTCCAGAACCCGCATTCTTGTCGTACTGAGTATTTTTACTCATTGTACTGAGTATTTTTACTCAGTACAATGAGTAATCCTGATTAGGTCGGCAGTAAGATCAATACAGGAAAGGTCGAGGCCACGAAAGCAGCATGCGCCCCTCGCACAAATCGCACACCCCATCGGCGTCGCCGCCGGGCCTTCCGTATTTCAATTTGTTGCGCAGCCTGTAGCCGGCCGCTTCGGCGCGGCGCATGGCGTCGGTCTTCAAGTCGTCGAGCGTATCGGCGTCAGTCCCGTCGTCGACGCTCGCGAGCACATTCATACCAATTTCAGACGCAGTTCCGCTTCTTGCATTACCGGACATTTTTGAGCGTTTCTGGACATATTTGACCCCTTTTAGGACATTGTCCGGGGGTGCGCCCCATTTACTGGAGACGCTAGGCGGCCAGGCCTAGCGATTTCCTGTATTGGCTGGGGCTCATCCAT
>CAKUEV010000343.1 GCA_934646845.1 uncultured Slackia sp. | reverse complement strand
CAACGTCGCAGTCGCGAGGCGGTTGAGATTCATGCCAAGTGCGTCGGCCTGCGCAACTGGCTCAAAGATTTCAGCGCGCTCGACGAACGCTTGCCCACCGACGTGAAAGTGTGGGGCGAAATGATGGTGTACGCCTACGTGTTTGGCGTCGCTGAAGAGGCTATGAAAGCGCTGCAGATGAAGCTGCCTCAGGTCATCCAAGACGAAGGCTTCGCGACATCGACGGGCTATTGGCTCATGCCTCACTATTACGGCATGCCGGGTGGTGCGGCCGCTCCCGTTGCGAGCCCCGCCGAAATGTTCCAAACCATGCAGACCAACACGATGCAGACGGTTTCTGAAGCGCTCAGCGCCGCGTCGAGCAGCGACGGATCCGGTGGCGGCTTCTCGGGTGGCGGCGATTTTGGCGGAGGCGGCTTCGGCGGAGGAGGCGGCGGCGCAAGGTAGTCGCTCGTTTCCGCACGTTGTCTCGCGGTCCTTTCGCGCTACGTATCATTTAGTTATCCTGCGCCTCTTTCATTCCGACGCTTTTTACACGCTATACTTTAGCGAGAAAAAGCGTTCGCGAGTGGAAGAGGCGATTTTCATGGCCGAAGAAAAGGCGTTGGTCGGAATCATCATGGGCAGCGAAAGCGACATGCCCAATATGGAGCCGTGCATGAAGCAGCTCGAGGAGTTCGGCATTCCTTACGAAGTGAAGGTTGCCAGCGCGCACCGCAAGCCGGCCGAGGTGCATGAATGGGCATCGGGCGCCGAGGGACGCGGTATGCGCGTTATCGTTGCCGCCGCCGGCAAGGCCGCCCACCTTGGTGGCGTGGTTGCTGCCTATACTCCGCTGCCGGTTATTGCCGTGCCTATGAAAACGAGCGACTTGGGCGGCCTTGATTCGCTTCTCTCTATGGTCCAAATGCCCTCTGGCGTGCCCGTTGCATGCGTCGCCATCAATGGCGCGAAAAACGCTGCGATTCTCGCGGTACAAATGCTCGGCACGGGTTGCGATGAATGCCGCAAGAAGATTTCCGATTTCAAAGCGAAGATGGCTGAATAATGACGAAGAAATTGCTCATGGGCAACGAGGCCTTCGCGCATGCCGCGCTCGAGGCGGGCGTTGCCGTGGTCGCGGGTTATCCGGGCACGCCCTCGAGCGAGCTTATCGAAACCGTCGCGAAGCGCGTGCAGGCGGGTGCCGCCGAAAACGTGCATGTTGAATGGTCGACCAATGAAAAGGCGTCGCTCGAGTTGCTCGCCGGTGCATCGTATGCTGGCGCGCGCACGTTGTTCACCTGCAAGCAAGTCGGCCTCAACGTCGCGAGCGACCCGCTCATGAGCTTGAACTATGTGGGCGTCGAGGGCGGCTGCGTCATATATGTGGCCGACGATCCTGGCCCCATTTCGTCGCAAACCGAACAAGATACGCGTCGTTTTGCGTCGTTCGCGAAGATTCCCGTGTTCGATCCGTCGAGCGTTGAGCAGGGCGTTGAAATGCTCCCGTGCGCCTTCGCGCTTTCTGAGCGTTATCGAACGCCGGTTATCGTGCGCCCAACGACGCGTGTGTGCCACTCGTCAACGTTCGTCGATGTGGCGGAAAAAACGCAGGGCGTCCCCGCGAAAGGTTTCTCGAAAGACGATTCGCGATGGGTTATTTTCCCTGCGCGAGCATATCGCGGTCATAAAGAAATCAACGATCGATTGGCGAAGATCGCCGATGAATTCTCGGGCACATGCGTTTCCGAGACGCCGAGCGGTTTGGCGTCGGAAGACCTTTCGCGTTTCAACCCCATTGAAAACCACGGCGCGGCGCCGAAGATCGGCATCGCGTGCGGCGGCGTGTCGGTCGCGTATGCGAAAGAGGCGCTCTCGGTTCTTGAGCATGCGGCAAAACAGGCGGCTTCCGTGACTGGCGCTGCCGGTGGCGAGTGCGACGAAGCCCTTCCGAGCTATCGTTTCATGCAAATTGGCACTCCTTTCCCGGTCCCCGAGGCGCGTGTGGATGAATTCCTCGATGGCCTCGATGCCGTGATCGTGTTCGAGGAGCTGGATTCGGTTAT
>CAKUEV010000342.1 GCA_934646845.1 uncultured Slackia sp. | reverse complement strand
GTGCATTCCTGATTATCCCCGCTATTGGGAACTTTAACAACTTGGTTACTGCGTTCTTCGTCTCTGGGGCGTACACGGCATGCTCGATACTCGTCATGATCATCATGTCGAACATGTGCTACCGCTACGGCATCGCCGCGCTGTGGCTTTTCGGCATCGAGCGCGCCGTGCGCATGGCGTTCAACGGAGCGGGCCGTACGGCTCACGATTTCTTGTTGGGCATGCCTTTCGGTGTGGACGCATCCTTTGCGCTTCCCGCCGTGGTGATAATTCTTGTGGTCGTGGGAACTATGGTGCTGCTTTCGGAGCGCAGCCTTACGAACACGTGGGGCATGAGCGTTGAAGATGCGGAGCCGCATCGTCTTGAGCAGTTTGCTCAATCCGATATCATCGAGGGGCACAGCCACGAGCTGGCGCGTGATTTCGGCCTCACGCTGCGCGAGGAGGAGATTCTTGCGCAGCTCGCCCAGCGCAAACGTAACCACGAAATAGCGAGCGAGCTGTTTATCTCGGAGCAAACCGTGAAAACCCACGTGAGAAATCTGTACCGCAAGCTAGGCATTCACTCGCGCGATGAGCTGTACGCGCTGTTCGATGGAATCTGCTAGGAACGCGCCATTGCTCTCTCGGCCTTATTGCGCCTTGCTCTCCCCAATCGGTCCGAGCGGTCCTTTGGACGAAAGAACGTTGGGTCTTGCATAGATACGTTCGGCGGCGATTTGCGCAATCGAAAAGGTTTACCCACGTCAATAACTTGACTAGGTCGATAGGATGGATTTGCTCAAGCCACACATAGCCAATGCAGATGATTTTTGATCTGGCCTACGCAGTGTAGCCTGGAGTGGAGCTGTTCAACCGGAGGTGCTCTGGGTTTGCCCGCATCGTGGGAGGTGCGATGCGGGCTTGTTGGCGAAAATCATCGAAAGCGCTCGCTCAAAATGCGGGCTTCCTTAATGGCGGCTATCATGGGGGGAGGGGTTAATAACCGCCAATCATTCCCGCCGTTTCCGCTTCGCCTTATTTCGCGGCGAGGGCCTTTCCGATCATGCGGCCGAAGGTGACGGAGCGGCCGCAGTAGTTGCCGGTCGACATGTTCGGATACGTGTGGGCATAGTACGAACCCGAGTCGACGCCCGTGACGTACAAGCCCTCAATCGCCTTGCCGTTGTCGTCGACGGCCTGGAAGTTCTCGTTGATCGTAATGCCGTCGAGCGTGCACAGCATGTAGCCCGAAGTGCGAACGCCATAGAACGGCGCCGTGCGAATCGCCGACAAGCGATGCGCGTCTTTTCCGAAATCGGGGTCGACGCCCGCGTCGTAATTCTCGTTCTGGCGCTCGACGGTTTTCTTCAGCGCCTCGGCGGGCAGGCCAAGGCCTTCCGCAAGTTCTTCAATGGTGTCGGCCACCACGATGTAGCCATTCTCGATTAGGCCTTCGTTGAGGCCCTTGGCGGCCTCGAGCGTCATATTGGTCGGCGCGCCGTTGTCGAAGGGGAAGACGCGCGCGCAACCATGGATGTCGAATTGCTCGAGGTACTTCTCGTAGTCGGAGTCCCAAATATCCACCACGGTGTGGCCGGGCTGGGTCAGGGTCGAATTCAGAATGTAGTCGTACGGCGCCGCCTCGTTGGTGAAGCGCTCGCCATTCAGGTTGACCTTCAGCCAAGGGTTGGAGCCCATCCAGAACGGGGAGCCGGTGGTTTCCGATCCGCCGAGCTCGTCGGGCTTAACCGCGACGCGGTCGAACACCATGGCCGTGTGAACTTCGTCCATGTGCGCGCCAGCCCAGAGGCATGCCTTAATGCCGTCGCCCGTGGTGCCGTCAATCGCGATGGAAAGCGAGTACTTGTTCAGGGTCTGCGGCTGCAGAGTTTCGAGCATCTCTTCGTTGCGCTTCTCGCGGTCGCGCGCCGGCGCGCCCTTTCGCCCGACGGGCTTTTCCGCGTATCTCTTCTTCTGTCGGTTGCGGGCTTTCGGGCCCTTTCCGTGGGAAGCGCCTCGCGCGACGCCGTGGCGAGTGCGCTGCTTTCGGCGGGCACGGGCGTGTTCGAG
>CAKUEV010000341.1 GCA_934646845.1 uncultured Slackia sp. | reverse complement strand
GTGACGGCACCGCCCTTCTCGGCGACCCTTCGGGCCGCAATTCCACTCGTCCGCAGCTTACGCGCGAGCAAATTGCGGCGAACGCGCAAACTTACGTTGATCAGGCGTTTAAAATTCTCGATCCGGAGAAAACCACGCTTCGCTATAACTCTGAGTGGATTCTTGATTTGAAGATGGAAGACCTGCTCAAGCTCATTAGCAACTTCACGGTTGCTCGCATTCTTGAGCGCGACGACTTCCATAAGCGCTACACGGGCGGTTTGCCCATTGCGCTGCACGAGTTTCTGTATCCCGTTATGCAGGCATACGACTCGGTCGTTATTAAAGCTGACGTCGAGATTGGTGGCTCCGATCAGCTGTTCAACTTGCTTGCCGGCCGTGAACTCATGGAGAAGATGGGCATGGAGCCGCAGGTTGCCCTCACCCTTCCGCTCCTCGAGGGCACCGACGGCGTGCGCAAGATGTCGAAGAGCTACGGCAACTATATTGGTCTGACCGATGAGCCTAACGATATGTTCGGCAAGGTTATGAACATCCCTGACGAACTCATGGTGAAGTACTATCGCCTCGCTTCGACCGAGAGCGTCGCTAAGATCGACGAGATTGAAGCGGGCCTTGCTGCTGACGAGCTTCACCCCAACAAAGTGAAGCGTGCATTGGCTCGCAATATCGTTGCTGCCTACTATGACGAAGCTGCCGCCGAGGCCGCCGAGGCCGATTTCGATTTGAAGTTCAAAGCTCATGGCTTCCCGGCCGATGCCCCCGTCTTCGATGCCGACCTTACGCCGGGCGAAGATGGTATGGTCTATTTTGCGAAGGTCATTGTCGACACTGGTGCTGCGCAGAGCGTTTCGGCCGCACGTCGTCTTATCGACGAGGGCGCGGTTCGCGTAAACGGCGAGGCGCTTGCTGCGAAGTCGTATAATCTCGCTCCTGAATCCTTGAAGGGTGCTGAGGTTCAGGTTGGTAAGAAGAAGTTCTTCAAGCTCGCGTAAGATTGCCAACATATATAAGGTTTTAAGAAGAGGGCTGCGTTGGCAGCTCTCTTCTTTTCTTAAGACTTTAGTCTGGCGCGCGCGTAGCCGCGCCAAGGAAACCGCCCGCTATGCGGGCGGACGACAATCCGCTTTACAAAGCCACCCTTTCGCCCGATATTGACGATTGTTCAGGCCGTCAAGATTTCGAGACGAAAGGGTGTGAAGGCCATGGTGCAAAAAGCGTACAGCCTGGCGCACACGAAGTGGATGTGCAAGTACCACATCGTGTTCACGCCGAAGTATAGGCGCAAAATCATCTACAGCCAAATAAGGGCCGACATCGGCGAGATACTGAGGAAGCTCTGCGAATACAAGGGGATCGAGATAATCGAGGGCCACCTGATGCCCGACCACGTGCATATGCTGGTCGCGATACCCCCGAAGTACAGCGTCGCGAGCGTCATGGGGTATCTGAAGGGCAAGAGCTCGCTGATGATATTCGACAGGCATGCCAACCTGAAGTGCAAATTCGGCAATAGGAAGTTCTGGGCGCAGGGCCACTGCGTGTCGACCGTCGGGCTCAACGAGGCGACGATCGCGAAATACATCCGGGAGCAGGAATCCCGGGACATCGCCGAGGACAAGTTGAGCGTGAAGGAGTACGAGGACCCGTTCGGCGGGAAGTGACTGCCGGCCGGTTTCTACAGGCGACACGAGTCAAAACGCTATTGGGCCTGAACGAAGTGAAGGCCGGCGCCTTGAGGCGCTGGCCGGCATCCAAGGGTTATACCCTAAGAGCAAACCACCCGCTATGCGGGTGGTCTTGATTGGTTTTAGGAGCAAGGCTAGGGCGTTTGGGCATACATGCTCAGAATCGAACGCGGCGGAAATGCTTGAGCGCCCGAATGCGTGTCGTACCTAAACCGTATCTATATTGAAATGAGCGGAAACGACGCGGCGCAGAGAGAATCGACCAGGGACGGTCGCCGAGGGGCGGCCCGCGCGTAAGGCGGGCGGGCCCCGGAGGCGCCCGTCCTTCTTTTTCGGGGGTGTCCCCGAAGGCGGGAACCGTGCGGCCCCGCGC
>CAKUEV010000340.1 GCA_934646845.1 uncultured Slackia sp. | reverse complement strand
AGCAACGCTTTTCGCAACCCTGATTCTTGTTGCAGGAATCGCAGCACTCGCCATGCATCCAGCGGAGGCGTTCGCGAAACCCCTCTGCGACGAAAACGGCCCCTGCTATACAAGCGTCAACGCCAACGCCAGCGCCGCCGATGGCCCCAGCTCGTTGTGCAGCAGCATGGCGTGCATGCGCTCCGCAATCGAAGGAAAGCTCTGCGCGAAACGTTGCCTGAGCGGCAATGGCCCAGCCTTCATCGACGAAAACGGCAACGGCATCTGCGATAATTACGAAAACGGCCTTTGCCCAGGTAAGGGCTTAGGCTACGGAAACGGCTACGGTTGGAGCAGCGGCTCTGGCACCCAAAGCGGCAACGCTTACGGATACGGCGGCGGCAATGGCTACGGCGCCTGCGTCAACGGCAACGGTTGCGGCTACGCTTACGGCCACGGCCACGGCGCTCGCAACGACTTCGTCGACGGCTGCCAGCGCGCCCAAAATTGCCCCAACCGCTAAACGGCATTAACGCGAGGAACGCGCGAACGAGCACATGAGACCCCCTGGAGACATATCACGCGCCATGAACGAACACGGCGATGTCGTGTGGCGCGCGTGCGTTGCATACGTGCCCGCGCACGATGCCGAAGACGTGCTGCAGAACACGTTCCTCAAATACGCCATGCATGACCAGGCCTTTTCAAGCGCCGAACATGAAAAGGCCTGGCTTTTGCGCGTCGCGATCAACGAATGCAAAGACGCCCTGAAGGCGGCCCGCGCGAAAAATATCTCGCTCGAAAGCCGCCTCGAAACCTACAACGAGCACCTGCTTGGCATTCGAGACGACTCCACCCAAACCGAAATCGGCGTTAAACGCATACTTGAAGCCATAGACGCGCTCGGCGATCCGCCGAAAACGCAGGTCTACCTGTCGCTCGTCGAGGGCTACACGGCTCCTGAAATTTCCGAAATGACCAACATGACCGAAAACACCGTCTATTCGTGGATTTCACGCGGGCGCAAGCGACTGCGGGAGGTGCTCAGCTAATGGCAAATAACGAAGAACACCAGGTCAAAGAGGCGTTTGAGACCATTCACCTTCCGAGCGATGTCGCAGCTCGCGCCGTCGCGAAAATCGAAGCGGAACGGGCGCGTCAAGAAAGCGCAGCCGCCGAAGAATCTCTAGCCGTGCAGAATAGTTCTCGTCCGAACAAATGCGCAGGTCAAGAAAGCATGACTACCGAAGGACCCTTCGCCCCGCAGACGAGTAACAGCGCAAACGAAGCATCAGCAGGCCAGGGGAGCGCCGCGCCGCGAAAACGCCGCAGGTCGCTTCGCCTCGTCAAAGGCGGGCGAATCGCCGCGATTGCAGCGTGCTTGGCGCTTGTCGCGTGCCTCATCGGCGGCGTGGTCGATTTCCTGCGACCCGTGGCATATGTGGGAATTGACGTGAATCCATCGGTCGAGCTCACGCTGAACCGCTTTGACATCGTGGTTGGAGCGTGCGCGCTCAACGACGACGGCAAGCGCGCGCTCGACGAGGCGCCCTGCATGTGGCGCGCCTACGATGACGCCGCGCGCGACCTCGATAGCACCATGCGCGCCATAGCCGGCGAGGACGCCGTTGTGGAGGTGTCCATCGATTGCGACAACGAGGGTCGCTACGCCGCGCTCGCCGCGCAAAGCAACGATTGCTTCGGCTGCAACGGCGAAGCTCACTGCGACCGCACGAGTGCCGAAGAGCGCCAAGCCGCCCACGATTCGGGCATGGGCGTCGCGAAATACCGCGCCTACCAGGCTCTTCAAGAAGCCGGTATCGACACTTCGGCCGAAGAATGCGCCTCTATGAGCATGCGAGAACTGCGCGACATGCTTGCCGAAAACGGCATCGATGCAAGCGAAGGGGAGGGCGAGCACGCCGGAATGGGTAACGGCCAAGGCAAAGGCGCTCGCAACGCCAACGGGACCGGAAGTCACGGCCATGAAAACGATTTCGGCAAACACGTCCAAGGATAACGTCATTCCCGTTCCAAGATAGCAGTCCGGCAGAACCTTTCTCATGCTACAATAGGTCCGTAATCAAGACCGTTATTACGGACCGATTCAAGGG
>CAKUEV010000339.1 GCA_934646845.1 uncultured Slackia sp. | reverse complement strand
GGCGTAGGGACCGTATCTTCTTCCCCGGTTTTGCCCGCCAAGTCTTCCGCGAGCTTCTGCTCGTCATCGGGCTTCGAGCTCACAAGCAGCACCATGGCAACGATGCAGGCAAAACCAATAAGGTCAACGAGCTCGAAACGCGTTCCAAGCAGCGTAACCGTGAAAATGGTGGCCGCCACAGGTTCGACCGCCGCAATCATCGATGCCTTCACCGCGCCGATATCGGCAATGGCCTGCATGTAAATCCATGCAGCGATAACCGTGCCAACCACGATAATCGCGGCCATGCCCAAAATCACTTCGGTGTTCACGTCGACGGGAACCGTCCACGGCTGCTCGATAAAGCACATGGAAACGCCTGCCACGAACATCGAGAAACCCATGGTGACCAGGCTGCCATAGCGGCCGATAAGCTTAACGGGAATGATGTTGTATGCCGCAAGGCCCACGGCCGAAAGCAGGCCCCATACAAGGCCGGGCAGCGGCATGGCCAAGCTCGAAATGTCGCCGTTCGTCGCAATGAGCACGACGCCGACAAGCGTGAGCACGAGGCCGAATACCTCTCGCTTTCGCGGAAGGCGGTGGCTTGCCCGACAGCTGTAGCCCATAACCAAAACCAAGCCCACCATCGATAACACAGTCGTGGTGCCCGAATCGGTATAGCTGATGGACGTGAGGTACGTGAACTGGCAAAACACGGTGCCGAAAAGGCCATTGACCGCGAACGCAATCCACGCGCGCTTGCTTTTGGCGGCTTCAAGAAAGCGCTCGCGGTCGATGATGGCCGCAAGAATCAAAAACACGACGCCCGAAATCATGCATCGCACCGACGTGACCCACGCCGGCGAGAGATGCTGCGTCTCAAAAAGGAATTCTGCGCATGTGCCAGAAAAAGCCCAGCTCACGCCTCCGATAAGAGCGAAAAGCACGCCGCGTGCGAAATGCGGCCGCGATTTCTGCATGTAACATCCCCCTTTAGCGCGCAAGCCGCGCGCGGGCGGCTAGACGTTCAAAATATCTCGCAAGAAGCGACCCGTGTGGCTTTCGGGAACCTTCGCAACCTGCTCGGGCGTGCCCGTGGCCACAATGGTACCACCGCGCGAGCCGCCTTCGGGTCCGAGGTCGATCAATCGGTCGGCGGTCTTAATAACATCAAGATTATGCTCAATAACGAGCACCGTATTCCCCGCATCGACAAGACGTTGCAAAACATCAAGAAGCTGTCGCACGTCTTCCATATGCAGGCCCGTGGTGGGCTCGTCGAGAATATAGAACGTTTTGCCCGTTTGACGACGCTGCAACTCGCTCGCGAGCTTCACGCGCTGGGCCTCGCCGCCCGAAAGCGTGGTGGCAGGCTGGCCCAATCGAATGTAGCCCAAGCCCACATCGTGCAACGTTTGAAGCTTGCGCGCCAAGCCCGGCAAGTTCTTGAAGAACTCAAGCGCCTCGTCGACCGTCATATCGAGCACGTCGTACACGTTTTTGCCGCGGTACGTCACCTGCAAGGTCTCGCGGTTATAGCGCATGCCGCCGCATACCTCGCACGGCACGTACACATCGGGCAAGAAGTGCATCTCGATTTTGATTTGGCCATCGCCCTTGCACGCCTCGCAGCGGCCACCGCTCACATTGAAGCTGAAACGGCCAGGCGCATAGCCGCGCGCCTTCGCCTCCTGCGTGCTTGCGAACAGCGCGCGAATGTCGTCCCACAAGCCGATATACGTCGCGGGATTCGAACGCGGCGTGCGACCGATGGGGCTTTGGTCGATATCGACGATCTTATCGAGCGCCTCATAGCCCGTGAGCTTGCGGTATTCGCCCGTGCGATGACGCGCGTGATTGATGCGGTTCGCGAGCGCCGGCGCAAGCGTGTCGGTGATAAGCGAGCTTTTGCCCGACCCCGAAACGCCCGTGACCACGGTAAGCGTACCAAGTTCAACGGAAATGGACACATTCTTCAAGTTGTTCTCGCAAGCACCGGTGAGCTTAATGGCACCGCGTTTGGGCTTGCGGCGAACCTCAGGCACCTCGATACTGCGGCGGCCCGACAGGTAATCGGCCGTGAAGCTTCCCTGGGCGCTCGCCACCTCATCAGGCGTGCCC
>CAKUEV010000338.1 GCA_934646845.1 uncultured Slackia sp. | reverse complement strand
CGACCAAGCGGCTCATCTCCGCCAGACCGCGCGTCATCAAAAGCGACGCCGTATTGTCGCCATACCCCATGCCATATGACAGGCCGCATGCGATGGCGACCACGTTTTTCGCAGCCGCGCACACCTCAACGCCGATCACGTCTTCGCTGATGTAAGTGCGGAAGGCATCGGTGGCGAAAAGCTCTTGGAAAAAGCGGGCAGTCTGCTCGCTTTGCGAGGCGATCACCGTGCCGGCAGGAATGCCCAGAATCACTTCTTCGGCATGGTTGGGGCCGGCAAGCGCCGCCAGGCGGCTTGCATTGCCCAGTTCGGCCTCAAGCACCTCGACCGGAACAAGGCCGCTCCCCTCTTCGACGCCCTTGCAGCACACCACGATAGGAGTGTCACCGTTGATGTACGGCGCGATATTCGCGCACGTTTGGCGAATCACGGCCGAAGGGGTCACAATAACCACGGCGGCCGTGTCGGAAAGCACTTCCTCAAAACTCGTCGATGCCCTCACGTGGGAATCAATCGCGCAGCCAATGAGATAGCGCGGATTTTCATGGCGTTCGTTTACGCCATCGCATACTTCCTGTTTGCGGGCCCACAGCATCACATCGTTGCCGCCAAGTCCCAAAACGTGGGCAAGAGCCGTGCCCCACGACCCAGCGCCAATAACCGAAACCTTCATTTCGACCTCCAGCAAAGAAAGCTGCACGCCTAACCAAAAGTCAGAGAGAGCGAACGAGGCACCGCAGATCGGCTTGAAATCAAGACGCCGCGTCGCAGAGCTCCGCAAGACGAAGATTCAAAGCCAAGATGCAGTGCATCGCCCGATTGCAGCGTCGACATAATTCACCGTTCGTCAGAACGGCGAAACGTTACTTTTTCGAACCCACGCGGCGCTCGTTTCCCGCGCGCAAACGCTCGATGTTGCCACGATGGGCCCACACGACCGTCATGCCCGTGACGAAATAGCACGCGATGGCGCCCCAATCGCCCCAGAATAGGAAGCATGCAATAATCGGGCACAGCGCCGCGGATGCGATGGAACCCACCGAAACATAGCGCGTAAGCACGACGAGCACGGCGAAAATGCCGAACAGCTCAATGCACGCCGCCGCAGGACCCCAGCACACGAACAGCGCGCCAATGGCCACAGCAATGCCCTTGCCACCGTGAAAGCCCAGCCATGGGCTGAAAATATGGCCCAAGGTGCAGCCCATCGTCGCAACGCCGAGCAGGGTTTCATAGCTCACGAAACCGCCCGTCAAAAGAGACGCCGCGCCCATGCCAATGAAGCCCGACGCGATGCCCTTGCCAAAATCGAGCAGGAACACCGCGGCGCCGCCCTTTTTGCCCATCGTGCGCATAGCGTTCGTAGTGCCGATGTTGCCGCTGCCATGCTCGCGAATATCGGTGTGGTAGAACACCTTGGAAATAATGAGGCCCCAAGGAATCGAACCGAGCAAAAACGCCGCGACAAACACGCCAAGCGCAACCAATGCATCTATCATGTCCCGCTAGTCCTTCTTCTTGAACTTCCAACGAATGGGCGTACCCTCGAAATCGAAGGTATCGCGGAAGCGGTTTTCGAGGAAGCGCTGGTAGTTGTCGTTTTCGCGCACCAAGTCGGGCTGGTTGCAGAACAGCGTGAACTCGGGCGGGCAAATGTGCGTTTGCGTCATGTACTTCAGCTTCAGCACCGCCTTGCCCTTGCGCACGGTGTGGCCGAATTCGCGCACGCCCTCGAGCCACGCATTGAGCTTGCTCGTGGATACCTGGCGGCTGAAGGCGTCGTATGCCTTGTCGATGGCATCCCAAATGCGCAGCACGCCTTTGCCGGTGAGCGCCGAAATGCTGATGACGGGAGCATAGCCCACGTACATCATGCGGTCGTGAATGCGATCGCGCAGATCTTCGAGCTGCTCGCCCGATTCCACGATGTCGCGCTTATTGAGCAGAATCACCATGGCGCAGCCGCGCTCCTGCGCGTAGCCGGCGACCTTTTGGTCTTGGTCGGTAAGGCCGAGGGTGGCATCGATCACGAGCAGGCACACGTCGGCGCGATCGATGGCGCGCATCGCACGAACGAAGCTATAGTACTCGACATCTTGGTCGAT
>CAKUEV010000337.1 GCA_934646845.1 uncultured Slackia sp. | reverse complement strand
CCCCTACACCGACGAGACTCGCAATGAATTCTACGAGCGCCTCGCCACGGCCGACGCGCTGCTCACCGCATTCGTGAAAATCGACGCGAACGCCCTCGACCATGCGCCGAACCTCAAAGTGGTATCGATCAACGCCACCGGCTACGACAACGTCGATCTCGAGGCGGCAACGAAGCGCGGTGTCGGTGTATGCCCCGTCGGCGAATACTGCACGTGGGATGTTTCCGAGAGCGCCATTGCCTACATGTCGGCGTTGAACAAGCACTTCAAGTTCTACATCCAGCAAATCGACGAAGAGCATCGTTGGGATTACGCCGCCGCCCCCGAGTATCCGCGCCTGGAGGATCAAACGCTCGGCATCGTCGGTTTCGGTAAAATCGGCAAATGCACGGCACGCAAAGCGAAAGGCCTAGTCAAGAGCATTATCGCGAACGATCCATTCATCGACAAAAAGCTCTTCGGAGAAAATGGCGTCACAGAGGCAAGCGTCGACGAGCTGCTCGAAAGCAGCGATATCATCGTGAACCACATGAATCTCAACGACACGAACTATCACTATTTTTCCGCAGAGAAGTTCGCCAAGATGAAGAAAAAGCCCATCTTCATCAACCTCGGTCGCGGATTGTCGGTCAACGAGGAAGACCTCATCGCCGCCCTCGACACCGGCCAGTTGCGCGCGTTTGGCGCTGACGTGCTCTACGACGAAACGCCCGATTTGGAGCACAACCCACTTATTGGCAGGGACAACGTGATTATCACTCCCCACGCCGCCTTCTATTCGTCGTCTTCCATGCGCGATTTGCAGGTGCTTTCCTGTCAAAACATCGTGCATTTCTTAAACGGCGAAAAAGAGAAGGTCTTCAAGCTCGTCAACGAAATCTAGGAAGGACATACCATGGCATACACAAAAGGAGAAGGCCCGAGCGTCGTCATCGCATTGGGCGGCAACGCCCTGGGCAACACGCCCCAAGAGCAACTTGAACTCGTGAAACACACCGCATCGTGCATCGTCGACATGATTTCCGAAGGCATCAACGTCATCGTCACCCATGGCAACGGCCCCCAGGTCGGCATGATCAACAATGCATTCGCGTTCGCGTCGGCAAACGACGAAAAGACGCCCGAGATGCCCTTCCCCGAGGCCGGCGCCATGAGCCAGGGCTACATCGGCTACCAGCTCTCTCAGGCGATTTTGAATGAAATGCGCCGCCGCGACATCATGCGCTCCACAGCCAATGTGGTCACGCAGACCGTTGTCTATCCCGACGACCCGGCTTTCGACAACCCCACTAAACCCGTAGGCGCGTTCCTCACCGAGGACGAGGCGAAAGCGAAAGCCGCCGAAACAGGCTACATCTTCAAGGAAGACGCTGGTCGCGGCTGGCGCCAGGTGGTCGCAAGCCCAAAGCCCCGCCGCATCGTGGAAAGCGACGCAATCCAAGACCTATTCGATGCCGGTTACGTTGTCGTATGCACAGGCGGCGGCGGAGTTCCCGTGTTCGAAGCCAACGACTGCTACACCGGCGTTCCCGCCGTCATTGACAAGGACCGCTCGGCTGCCATGATGGCCGCTACGTTTAAAGCCGACATGTTGGTCATTCTGACTGCCGTGGAAAAGGTTGCCGTGAACTTCAACAAACCCAACCAAGAAGATATCGACATTATGAGCGTCGCCCAAGCTCGTGAATACATCGAACAGGGTCAATTCGCGCCAGGATCCATGTTGCCGAAAGTCGAGGCCTGCATCGAATATGTCGAGTCCTACCCCAATGGCCGCGCGCTTATCACCTCGCTCGAATGCGCCGCAGCGGGTCTCGCTGGAAAAACCGGCACCGTCATTACCGCATAAGTTTTCGTATACATCTTGCCGCGCGGTAAATCGCACCAGGGCAACCCTCAGCACCACGGCGAGGGCTGCCCTGCTTGAAAACCCCTCTCACCACTGGCCGCTTTCAAACCAGGCCACTTCGCCCTTGTCGCACGCACTCAGCAGGCGTTTCAAAAGAAAGGCAGCAAAATACGGCATCGTGAAAATGCTGTTCTCGAAGCCGACGTTGCCCGCAGTCAATTTCAAGCCGAAATGAATATCGGGATACGAATCCGACGTAATAAGCG
>CAKUEV010000336.1 GCA_934646845.1 uncultured Slackia sp. | reverse complement strand
GGTTTGAGGAAATGGAAGTCGTCATTCCTTCGTCGTTCATCATGCCCGCCTTGGCGTCGGCGATCGTTCCGTTCCTTTCATGGGAAGGGGCCGTCGTTTTCGAATGCGCGTTGCCCCTTATCTCTGGCGCGTGCCTGATTCTTGCGTGGTTTGGCAAAGATGGCGCCGAGGAGAAGAGCCTTCACGCTGCGGACGCCTCCGATTCGGTGTATAGGGGAAAGGGAAGCCTGTCGAGCGCGAACGTGGTCGCGGCCGCAATTGCGATTTGCATCGCGTACCTTTCGACCATGGCGATTTCGACGGTGGTTCGCGATGCCGGCCCATGGCTCACGTTCGTCCAGGCGATCGGATACCTGTTTGCCGTGGCGCTCGCGTTCTTTCTTATTACCTATTCGGTTCGCATCGACCTCGACGCCCTTTATCGGGTCATTGTCGTGCCCGCTATTGTGGCGCTTGCGCTTTGCGCGTATGCACCGGTCCAGGCAATTGGCATTTGCATCGCTTCGGCTGTGGTGCCGGGCCTTTCGATTATCGTGTTGCTGTATTTCACGCGGTGGTCGTGCGCCCATAATTACCCGATTTCCTATGGCGAATCTATTGGCCAACTCGCGGCCTACAGCGGCATTTTCCTTGGAACCATAGCGAAAATCGCCCTGCAGGGCCCTCTTTCGCACTATCAGGTTTCCCCGGAGGGAATCGCTTTGATGTCGGTATCTTTGTTCGCGTGTTCGACGCTTCTCGTTTTTCGGTCGGGCAGCACGTTCGAGCTCTCAGCATCCGACGACGTTGCGGCTGTCGAGGAAAGCGCGTGTGCGTCGGCGGGTTCCCTCGACGAAACTTCTGCGTGCGGAAGCCTTGCAAACGCGTCGTGCGAGCTTGTGTTGGCCGACGAAAGCGAGAGCGCGTTTTCGTGGGCCTGCTCCGCTGTTGCGAAAGATGCGGGCCTTTCCCCTCGTGAAACCGAGATATTCGTGATGCTCGCGCAGGGCCGCTCCCAACCCTATATTCGCGACGCGCTCGTGTTGTCCAAAAATACGGTGTCCACGCATGCTCGCCATATCTACTCCAAGCTCGAGGTCCACTCGAAGCAGGAACTGCTCGACTTGGTGGAGGCGAAGGTGGCCGAACGATAGCGAATGCGCAGGAAAATGGCGCGAAAACAAGAGGAAAAGCAACGGGGCCGGGCAAGAATTGGGCAAGGTTTCAGTGCTAACTTCTTCTTATGCGAAGGCTCGCACAGAAAGGCAAGCCTTCATTAATGATATTACATATGATATCATTAGGAGGAAGTATGGCAACGATAGAAGAATTGCTTGACGCATTGCGTCGCAACCCGCATCACGCGCGATTCCGCGATGTCGACAGGGTATGCAGGGCGTTTTTTGGCGAGCCGAGAACGCACGGTTCCCATCACGTGTTCAAAACTCCCTGGCAAGGCAATCCGCGCATCAACATTCAAAATCGCAAAGGGTTCGTCGCGCCATACCAGGTTTCGCAACTGCTTCGAGCAATCGACCTTATGGAGGTGCTGGGTGATGAAGGCAACCGCTGATATGTATACGTATCGCGTGTTTTGGTCGGGTGAAGATGGCGCATTCGTGGCGTCTGTTTCGGAATTCCCGAGCTTGTCGAACGTTGCCGATTCTCAGAAAGAGGCGCTCGACGGCCTGAGCGAGCTTGTCGCCGATATTCTTGCCGACATGCGCGAAAGCGGGGAGCAGCCGCCTGTTCCTTTGGGATGTCGTACCTATTCGGGGCGATACGCCCTGCGCATGACTCCCGAGCAGCATCGGCGTGTCGTAATGGAGGCGGCAGAGCAGGGCGTTTCGGTGAACCAACTGCTCGTCTCGCGCGTGTAAGCTGGGCTGCGATAGCGCGGCCCTATGTTTGCGCCTCCCGCGTCCGAATGCGGGAAGCGCTGTTTATTTCATCTTCATTGCTTGAATATTTCCTGCTCGTAACGCCAGTTTCGCCTATGTTACGGCTTGGTTTTTCGGTCGTTAACTTGCCGCTGTGTGCCCGCTGCGCGCCCCGATGCTTCCCATAATGGAGTGCGTCATATCCATGGGCGCACAAAACGCCGGGTGTGGAGAGGCCATTTTCGAATATTCGGTT
>CAKUEV010000335.1 GCA_934646845.1 uncultured Slackia sp. | reverse complement strand
ATTCGAACACGACTTCGGGCTCTTTCGCCGCTGTGGCGCCCGATTCCAAGCGGGAAAGCGCCACGCGGCACAACACGACCGACGCAATGGGCAGCGCCGCCGCTATAACCCACTCAAGCGGCCCGGGGCTGAAATGCCCAAGCGCCTTGAGCACCGAGCCCGCGATGTTCGCCGCGAACAAGCAGCCGACCGCCGCGCGACAGCCAATGCGCGCGTAGAACAGTCCCCATTGCAAATACAGCCATCCCAACGCGCACGCGCACGCAATAGAGGAAAGTGCTTGCAAGGCATCCATGCCGGGCATGGCGAACGAAATCGCCAACACAACCGAAGCGATGCACCCAACGCCCGCCGCAGCAGCGCCCGCGCGCTTCGACTCCAACACCGCCGAATGCTTGCTCGCAGAAAACCCGAGCACCACAACCACCACGGAAAGCACGGCATACGACAACTGCCACGAAGTTTGCTGGCCGGGAACGCCCCCGCCCGCCGCGTTCACGAAAAAGGCCCATGCAAGCGTGCACGCGATACCGATATACGAAACGCTGCGCCCGCCGCTCGTGCAAGAGCACACGCGGCCCGAGGCAGTTTCCTTATGCTTACCACGCGGCTCGTGGTCCAATTGTCGTTCAACCATAACTCCCCCTTCCGTGCGACATACTACCACGCTCGCCGTAGCCTCTTCGCGAAACATATATTTGACTTACCTATTTGAACAGGCGAAACGATAGATAACCCCTTTCTGGTTGCACGCATTCTGCAGTATTTTCGCCAAAAACAACCCCCTTCGGACGGCGCGCGCACCGCGTCAGGCGCCTAGGATTCCGAGATGTCAAACGACGTTCGATACGTCGGCGAGCATGGAGGCCTCCACGGGAAGTGCGTAGGAGCTCGTCGGGTTTCGCGCGACGAAACTGGGTCGCAGCGCTGCACGAAAAGCGAGCAGCGCAAGGAAGGAAGCACGACCCACAGGTCCCCTGAAGGAGGAAACAATGGACCTCAACGAAAGCTTGAATTTGAACGCGAGCCGTCGCAACTTCATCAAAGCCGCCGGCGCCACCGTGTTCGCAGGCGCTGCCGCCGCCATGCTGGGTGGCTGCTCTGCCAAGGGCCACGAGGAGAACAAAAACAACGCCGCAAATTCCGTCGATGAAATCGAATGGGACGAAGAAACCGACGTGCTCATCGTTGGCGGCGGCCTCGCCGGCCAGGCGGCAGCTGCCACCGTAGCAACCGAAGGCAACGGTGCGAAGGCTCTGCTGCTCGAAAAGGGCGCTATGACGCTCGGCCAGGGAGACAGCCCGTTTTCCGCCGGCCGCGTGCTATGGACCGACGACGAGCACGCCGAAGGCTTCCGCCAGTACCTCTATGAGCTGCGCGGCGAAATGGACAACACGCCCGACGCCGTGCTCGACGCATTCGCCGAGGGCATCCACGAGAACCGCACCTGGATCGAGAGCCTGCCCGACTTCAACGCCGACGACGTGAATTTCAGCGAACACTTCCAGAAGGGCTCCGGCGAAACCTGCTACCCCGAATACGCCGAGCTTCCGCACGGCTACAACCTTGGCGTGCTTCATTTTAAGGGCGAAGAATTCGACCACGTGATCAAGTTCGTGAACCACGCGTTCGCCAACAACGACAACATCACCCACAAGCTGAACGCTCCGCTTACGGCCCTGGTGCAGGACCCGAGCACCAAAGCAGTGCTCGGCGGCGTGTACACCTACGAAGGCAAGACCGTCTACGTGAAGGCGAACAAGGGCGTCATCATGACCTGCGGCGGCTTCGAGAACAACCCACAGATGCGCGGCGACTACCTGTCGGGCACCACGGCTCGCTGCATCGCCGGCCGCATGAACACGGGCGACGGCCACTACATCTGCAGCCGCATCGGCGCCGACATGTGGCACATGAACAGCTGCGCGGGCTTCTGGACCAGCGTTTCGCCGATTGAGGGCGAAGACGTCACCATGCGCACTCCGAAGCAGTTCGGCATCACCGTTGCCGTGAACGGCCGCCGCTTCTTCATGGACTGGGATAGCGACCACGAGCACGACTGGGACGTCATCGACCAGAACCCGCTGTCGATCAACGTTGGCAGCCGCCACGGCCACATGCAGTTCGGCGG
>CAKUEV010000334.1 GCA_934646845.1 uncultured Slackia sp. | reverse complement strand
GGTAGCGTCGAAAAAGTTGGTGTAGGCCGTTCCAGCGAGGTGCCGCAGGAGGCGGCCCAAACGAACGACAATTCGGGACGGGGAAGGGCTTTGGCCCTCTCCTTGGCCTGGAATCTGGTTGGATATGCTACGCCGCCTCGACCCTTTCCGCAAGCTCGAGGCTCGCGAGGATCATCTTGCTCGCCTCCTCCATGAGCTCGGCTGCAGACTTTTCGGGGGCGGACGGCGCCATGGCGCGCCCCTCGTCGTAGAGCTCCTGCATCCTGTCGAGCGCGAAGTAGCGCGATTCCGACCAAATCTCGTCCTGCTCGCACATCACCGCCCCGACCAGGCGCTCCAGCGACTCCTCCGACGGGAACACCTGCACGACGCGGCTGCGGCGCTTTATCTCGCGGTTGGCGCGCTCCTGCACGTTGTTCGTGCGCAGGCGCTTCCAATGCGACGGCGGGAATCCCAGGTAGGCGAGCGCGTCGGGCTCGGCCTCCTCGGCCACGGCGGCGGCCTTGGGGCAGCAATCGCGCAGCATGTCGCAGGCCACGTGGTACATCGCCCGAGCCGTCGCGGCGTCTTTGGCGCGGAACACCGGCGAGAGTATGCGGCCGACCCGCCTCTTGAGCTGGCGCGACCCGGCCTCGCGCATGCAGTCGCGCATCAGGTGGACGGCGCATCTCTGCCAGGAAGCGCCCTGGAATACCTCCTCGATCGCCCTGACCAGGCCTTTATGGGCGTCGGAGGTCACGAGCTCGACCCCATGGACGCCGCGGTCCCTGATCGCGCGCAGGAATCCGAGCCATGAGTCGTACGACTCCGTGTCCACCACCGACAGGCCCAGCACGCGCCGCCAGCCGCCCTCGTCGCAGCCTATCGCGGTCACCACCGCGGCGGAGCAGACCCTTCCGCCCCGGCGGCATTTCACGTATGTGGCGTCGAGCCACAGATACGGCGTGCGCGATTCGCCGAGATTGCGCCCGAGCAGCTCGGCGACGTCGGCGTCGAGGTTCTTCGCTATCGCGCTGACCTGGTCCTTCGACAGCCTCGAAATGCCGAGCTTCTCGGCGATCCTCTGCACCTTGCGGGTCGACGTGCCCGTGGCGTACATCTCGGCCACCGCCGCCACCACGGCGCGGTCGACGCGCTGGTAGCGCTCGACGATGTCCTCGGGGAAGAAGCTGCCGCTGCGCAGCTTGGGTATGCGCAGCGTGATGTCGCCCACGCACGTGACCAGGTTGCGCTCGCGGTACCCGTTGCGGCTGTTGGCGCCGCCGGCGCACAGCTGGTCGGCCTCGGCGTCCATTATCGCGTTGACGACGTCCTCCGCCAGCGCCCTTATCAATTCCCTCAGGTTTATCGATCCGTCCTCGAACCTCGGCATCGTCGCCTGCTCGGGCATGCTTTCTGCTAGACTCTCCATTGCGGCCCCCGACCTTTCTCTCGAATCTGTTATGTCAGCTATTCCAGATTCTAAGGCGAGGGCCGCTTCCCTTCAAAGCCATCTCAATTTGTCGCGCTTACACCAACATTTACGACGCGATCGACAACGCTCATTCGCTATGCAACAGCATGGCATGCATGCGCTCCGCAATCGAAGGGAAGCTCTGCGCGCAACGTTGCCTGAGCGGCGATGGCGCGGCCTTCATCGACGAAAATGGCAACGGTATCTGCGATAATTACGAAAACGGCCTTTGCCCAGGTAACGGCTTAGGTTACGGGAACGGCAATGGATTGGGTAACGGTTTCGGCGCCCAAAACGGCAGCGCTTATGGATACGGCAGCGGCAATGGCTACGGAGCCTGCGCCAACGGCGGCGGTTGCGGCTACGGCCACGGCTACAGCCACGGCGCTTGCAGCGGCTTCGTCGACGGCTGCCAGCGCGCCCAAAATTGCCCCAACCGCTAAACGGCATTGACTCGAGGAACGCACGCACAAACGAATGAGACCTTCCGAAGACATATCACACGCCATGAGCGAGCACGGCGATGCCGTGTGGCGCGCGTGCGTCGCATACATGCCCGCGTACGATGCCGAAGACGTTCTGCAGAACACGTTCCTCAAATACGCTATGCATGACCAGGCCTTTTCAAGCGCTGAACACGAAAAGGCCTGGCTTTTGCGCGTCGCGATCAACGAATGCAAAGACGCCCTGAAGG
>CAKUEV010000333.1 GCA_934646845.1 uncultured Slackia sp. | reverse complement strand
TTGCGCTCCCCGGTCAACAAGAAGCGCTGTTCGCGGCGCGAATTCCTTGATCCGATAGATTCCGCACGAGCCGAACAGCCTGGGGCTGGCCCGACGGAAGTGCTCGGTTTCTCAAATCTTCCAAAACGGGAAACCGGAGCGAGGCGCAAAGCGAGCCGAAGGCGAGCGGTAGCCTCGCGGGCACTTCGGTCGGGCCAACCCCAGGCTTCCGCTCAACAGGCACGAAAACAAGATCCCAAGACAATCGTCCATGACGCGCGTACGCCTAGAGGTTTTCCCTCACCCATTCAATATTGCCCTTGACGGTTGCGATGAGCTCATCGACCGAGTCGAACTTGATCATCGGACGAAGGAACTCAACCGGCTCAACTTTGATCGTATCGCCGTAAATCTTTCCGTCGAAATCGAGGATATGCGCTTCGCACGTTGCGGTCGCGTCGGCGAACGTAGGCGCAACCCCCACGCTCATCGCAGACTTATACCGCACGCCATCGACAGTGACATAAGCAGCATACACGGCCTCGCCGAGCACCTGCATCATCGCAGGCAGCTGTAAATTCGCCGTGGCAAAGCCCATGTTGTTGCCTTGGCCGCGGCCTTGCTGCACCACACCCTCGAACGTATACGGATGGCCCAAAAGCTCAATCGCCGCCGCAACCTTGCAATCGCCCAAAAGAAGGCGAATGCGCGTGGCGGTGATGGGACGCCCATCGAAGCTCTCCAGATCGTGCGAGCAAATACGCGTTCCGCGCGAATCGCCCCACTCATGCAGCTCAGAAACGGTGCCTGCCGCTTTCGCGCCAAAACGGAAATCGGTGCCCACATGCATCGCATACGGCGCACATCCACCGAACGTCGCATCCATGAACGCCATGGGCGACTGCGCGGAAAACGCCGGGGTGAACGGCAAAACCACGACGCAATCGACGCCCGTATCGGCAAGCGCTTTCACGCGCTGCTCGTTAGTCATAAGCTTCTTCAGGCGGTCGGCATGAAAACGCTCATCGGGATCGATATCGAACGTGAGGGCAATCGACTTGCCGCCGCTTTCCGCAGCGGTGCGCTTCGCCTGGTCGATAAGGAACCTATGCCCCCTATGCACGCCATCGAACACGCCGAATGCGCAGGAAGCGCCAATAAACAATGTATGGTCGAATGATTCGTCGACCCTATAGACTTTTGCCACGCGTAACTCCTTGCGAGAACACACACTTAGGCGAAACCTTACCAGTTTTCGCGTCAAAGGCGTAGAGTGCCTTCAAATCGTTGCCATGCACCAAGCACACGAGCTCGCCATCGTGAAGCGGACCCGTCGCAGGCACGGCGCATCGCCGAGGGCCGCAATCGTCGGCGTCAAAACGGTGCGGCGCTTCATATACCGAAAGCTCCGACGCGCGAAGCGGCTTTCCATTGCACACATCGGCATACGCCCCATCGTCTAGAAACGCCATGCGGCTTTCCAGCAGGAAAACCGGGTCTATCGCGGCCTCGACGCCATAGCGTTCCAGGGCATCGAGCGACAGGCAATCTTCCACATCGAGCACGCCAGCTCGCGTGCGGCGCAGCGTTTCGACATGGGCGCACGTTTCGCATGCTGCGCCCACGTCTCGGGCGAGCGCGCGAATATATGTGCCCTTCGAAACGGAGAAGCGCACATCCCACCAAATGCTATCGGCGCGCGGATCGCGCTCCAAATCGAGCAATTCAGCCGAATAGACTTCAATGTCACGCGGCTCAAGCGCGATCACATTGCCCTTTCGCGCCGCGTCGCACGCCTTCACGCCGCCTTTTTTGATTGCGGAATATGCAGGAGGCATTTGCTTCTGCTTGCCCACAAACCCGCTCAGTACCACCTGCGCGAACTCGGGATCGCACACCTGGGCGGGAACGTCAATCGTGCGAATCACTTCGCCGAGCTTGTCATCGGTATCGGTGGCAGCGCCGAACGAAATGCGCACGTCATACGTTTTGTCGTGCCCAACCATATAGGCATCAAGCCTGGTCGCAGGCCCAACGCACACCACAAGCGCACCCGTCGCCAAAGGATCGAGCGTACCCGTGTGGCCCACGCGGCGTTCACCGAAAATGCGGCGGCAGGCATTCACCACGTCGTGCGAGCTTTTGCCCTCAGGCTTGTCGACGCCCACGACGAGGCACACG
>CAKUEV010000332.1 GCA_934646845.1 uncultured Slackia sp. | reverse complement strand
GGCCTCAACGTGAAGCACAAGGTTGGCAAGGTCGCCGGCCTTGAAACCATGGTTGAGAGCATGGATATCGACGGCACGTGCGGCATTGGCCATACGCGCTGGGCAACCCACGGCAAACCGAGCGAGAATAACGCACACCCGCATACGGCCTGCGCGAATGATATCGCCGTGGTGCATAACGGCATCATTGAGAACTATGCCACGCTCAAAGAGGAGCTCATCGGTCGCGGACATGTGTTCTCGAGCGAGACCGACACCGAAGTCATCGCCCATTTGGTTGAAGAGGCATACGACGGCGATTTGCTCGAGGCCGTGCGCCAGGCGACTTATCGCTTGGCTGGCGCGTATGGCATCGCGGTTGTGTGCGATGCCGAGCCAGGCGTCATCGTGTGCGCCCGCAAAGACTCGCCCATCGTAGTGGGCCAGGGCAAAACTGGCGCGCTTGTCGCGAGCGATATCGTGGCGCTCATCGATGAGACGCGCGACGTGGTCGTGCTTGAAGACGACACTTTCGCGAAGCTCACGTGCACGGGCGGCGAGTCGACGATTGAGTATTTCGATCAAGAAGGTGGCGAAATCCACCCGTCTGTCACGCATGTCGACTGGGATGTTTCCGCAGCTGAAAAGGGTGGTTTCCCCGATTTCATGCTGAAGGAAATCTACGAGGAGCCGCGTACGATTCGCGACACGCTTGCCGGCCGCATGGTGAACGGCCATTTGCAGTTCGACGAGTTGTCGCTCAATTACGACGAGCTGGCGGCCATCGATCGCGTGTATATCATCGCGTGCGGCACGAGCTACCATGCGGGCCTTATCGCGAAGAACCTCATCGAAGCATGGAGCCGTATTCCTTGCGAAGTCGAGGTGGCGAGCGAATTCCGCTATCGCAACCCTATCATCACGCCCTCGACGCTCGTGGTTGCCGTGTCCCAGTCGGGCGAGACGGCCGACACGCTGGCCGCCATTCGCGATGCACGCATCAAGGGCGCCAAGGTGTTCGGCATCACCAATGTGGTGGGCAGTCCCGTGGCGCGCGAGAGCGACGGCGTAATTTACATCAAGGCGAACAAGGAAATCGCCGTGGCGGCGACGAAGAGCTTCTTGGGCCAGGTGGCGGCGCTCACGCTGCTCGCGATGCTGCTCGGCCAGCTGCGCGGCGGCCTTACGACGGCTCAAATTCGCATGCTGTTCCGCGAGATGGCCGATACCGCTCAGCACATTGAGCAGATTCTGGCCGACACGAGCACCATCGAAGAGGCGGCGCTCGCGTGCAAAGATGCGCAGAACGCCCTGTTCATCGGCCGTGGCATTGGCTCCACCATTTGCTACGAGGGCGCGCTGAAGCTCAAGGAAATTTCCTACCTGCATGCCGAGGCCTATGCGGCCGGCGAAATGAAGCACGGGCCCATCGCGTTGCTCGACGAAGGTTTCCCCGTGATTGTGGTTGCCACGAAGAGCCCCACGTACGACAAGGTGATTTCCAATATTCAGGAATGCAAGGCCCGCGGCGCCCTTGTAGTGGCGATTGCCACCGAGGGCGACGAGGAGATTAAGAAGCATGCCGACTACGTGATGTATATTCCGAAGGTGCGCGATTGCTTCAGCGCCATAACGGCGAGCGTGCCGCTGCAACTGTTTGCTCGCGATATCGCCATCGCTCGCGGATGCGACGTCGATCAGCCCCGCAACCTCGCCAAGAGCGTCACGGTAGAGTAGGGTGGTTGCGCCGTTCTGGCGAACGGCGGCGAAGCCGACGCTGCGCTGGGCCCTGGCGGCGCATTTCGGGCTCAAGCTGCGGCTCGCGTACTGAAGTACGCTGAGCCGCAGCTGAGCTGGGCGCGCCCGCTCGGGCGCATAGGCAGGAATTGAAAATGCCACAGGCATTTTCAACGCTCGAACTGCACTCGCCAGAGCCCATTCTCGCTGACATGTGAGCGAATGCAGCTCGTCCAAAAAAACGGGTCTATGGAGCCACTTATGCGTTCCGCACTTTGTGAAATTTGGCGTGGTGTTCATTCGGCGTCGTACGCGCGGCTACAATTATTCATTGTATGAATGCTTGCGAGAAAGGTGCGATGTGTCGATTGGTTTGGGTGTAGATATCGTCGAAATCGAACGCATGCGGCGCATCTTGGATCGCACGCCGTCGTTCGCGCACAAG
>CAKUEV010000331.1 GCA_934646845.1 uncultured Slackia sp. | reverse complement strand
CTGATCTCTCCTCGAGGTAGTTTCTCCAGGATTCAAGACGCACCCCGAGCAATAATCCCGGACACACTTTTGTCCTACAGGTCGCACAATAGCTGTTCACCAGGCGTTATACATTTTTATGGGCGAGTTTTCGACGTAGGGTTACACTTTTATGAGCGAAACCGCACAGCGCTTCCCCGCTTCATCTCACTCCCCACTTTGTTCAAGCATCTCCTTTGAGAGCGGTGAGTTAATTTTATTCTTGTCCGTAATATTCGCCACAACATATGCGATAAGACCACTCACCATGCCGGCGACGATCGGCGTTGAACCCGACGCGCCCAGCGTGATGAAGCATGCCGTTACCACAACGCCGCTCACGCCGAGAGCCCACAACCCAGCCTTGGGACTGAAACGCTTCAGCACGAAGCTCGCAATAAGCGGCACGAATACGCATCCCGATAAATAGCCATAGCTGATATCGATTCCAACGAGTACATCGTTGATCCATAGCGCGCACACCATAACGGTAACGCCGATAATCGCCGCGAACGCACGTGTCACGTTCACCTCGTGCATCCTTGTAGGTTTCTTGTTCACGAAGCGCACATACAGATCGTTGTACAGAATCGTCGATGAAGCCAAAATGGTTCCGCTCGATACCGACATCGCGGCCGCCATAGCTGCGGCAAGAATGACTCCACGAATCCCAGCGGGCAGAAACGTCGTAACGCCCACGACGAATGCATCGTTTGGGTTGTTCAACGCTGGAAGCAAAGCGCATACACTCATGCCTATGATTACCGTGGCAAAAGCGTACAGAATACTGTAGAAACCCGCACAAATAGTGCCCTTTTTTGAGATTCGCTCGTTTTTCGCAGTAAAGATGCGCTGCCAAATATCTTGACCGATAATCAGTCCAGGCACGTAAAGCACGATATAGGCGAAGCTGCGGTCGAAACCCATGTTACCCGACGACATGTACGACGCGGGAAGGCTCGAGATAAGTCCGTCCCAACCGCCGGCTGCCGCGAGGCAGCATATCGGAGCGAGGATGAGAATGCCGATCGTCTTCACAACGAATTGCACGATGTCGGTCATCGTGACCGACCACATACCGCCAACGAAGGTGTACAAAATCACCACGCCACCGCCCGCAACCATAGAAAGTGTCGCATCAATACCCAAAATGCCATGGATAATCGTGCCAATCGCAATCACTTGAGTAACACTGAGCGTAAGCGTATAGATAAGGGTAAGCACCGAACTGAAAATACGAGCCACGGGTCCGTAGCTACTTTCAACGACTTCGTTCACGCTGAGTGCGCGCAGCTTTGACAACTTGCTCGTCACCAAAAAACCAGCAGCAATTAGCCCTATGCCAATGCTCAAGTTGAGCCAAATACCACCAAAACCGAAAGAGTATCCTAGCTCGGTACTTCCCAAGGTGGAGCCGCCGCCGAGCGTCAAAGCCGCCATGCACCCGAAGAACAGAGGGAAGGAAAGCCGCCTGCCAGCGACGAGATAATCCTCTTTCGTCTTAGCAAAAATCGCCCCAATAAAGCCGACGCCGATAACAACGGCGAAGTAAATCGCAATGACAATGAAATCGATAGTAGAAAGCGATGAGGAAACAATCATTGAAAGCCTCCTTGCGCGAAAGCATGAGGCTAAAAAAAGACCAGCATCATGCATACACGGCAATTCTCGGCACGCAAAAGTAACGCGTGAACTTACACGTATATTGGTTTGCTGGATAGCGCTATTATAGCCACACCGTACACTTTGGAAAAGAGTCTATTCCTGCTTCGATCCGCATATGCCGAAGGAAGCGCAGGGCGAATTGCACAACGCACTCAGAAGGAGGTAGCATGATTACCGTCGCTGATATTCTCGCTTTACCTGCGTTCGAAAAAGTGGCGCCAATCGCGGAGTGCCCACATGCGGGCACGCGCCCGGTCCACAACGTCGGCATTCTCGACTGCCCACCCGATTACAACAAATACAGCGTGTACTACCCGGGCGAATTCATCGTCACCAATCTCGGGTTCGCAAACAACGACGAGCGCATCGCCGAAGAGTCGCTGTGCGTAATGATGTCGCGCGGAGTATCGGGTATCGCATTAAAAACCGTTTATGACCCTCCGATAACCGACCGCGTTCGCCAAACAAGCGAAATATGCGGCGTGCCCGTATTCCTTTA
>CAKUEV010000330.1 GCA_934646845.1 uncultured Slackia sp. | reverse complement strand
GAGGGAGGGGTGCCCAAGAAGGGTATGGGGATGAGCTGGGAGTAATCGAGCTAGACGAGGTTTTCCGCGACGTCTTCAGCGGCAACCTTGCCCGACTGCACGCACCAGGCCTGCTGCGAGCCTTCGCAGATGGAAACGTCGTAGGAGTCGCCATGCAGGCGGCCCGCGTCGCATCCCACAGCATAGAGACCGACGATGGGCTCGTCATTGGCGTCGAGCACCTGCGCCTTGTCGTTGACCTTCATGCCACCGACCGTGGTGAAGAAGCCGGTCTGCAGTTCGAAGCAGTAATAGGGGCCGCACGGGCACGTATATCCAAGAGCAGCTTGTACTGTCGCAAGGCACGGTGAATACCCATACGAGAAGTATTTATCGCAAGTTGAACGTGGGCGATCGCCAGGAAATGCTTGACCTCATTCAACAGACGAAGTTGTAGGGGGTGTGGCTACGGTTCAGCGTTGCCGCGATGTAGCGTTGCTGCGGCGCGGTGTTGCTGTGTTGTGGTGTTTTGAGCTCGACATCGCCTCCGCACAGAGTGGGATCTCGGCGTCAAAAAAAGCAACGATTAGGCAGCTTAGAGGTGCGCCACAAATCCTAGGGAAAACCTCTCGAGGAGAAATCGAGACGGCATGCTCAAAAGGGACAATCGATAGGGTCTGGCGTACCTGGACGCGGGGCGCTTGGTTTGAAGTGCGCGGCACCCGGTTCAAAATGTGGGACGTTGCTTCGGCGTGGGCCATGAGAGCGTTGGCTGGATGGAAACGCGAGTGCAGACGCGACGGAGAATTCGAAGTCAGCCGCTTCCGCACTGCACAATGACACTTTGGCTTCGAAGGTCGCTCTCGATTGGGGTTTTGCGAAAAAAGCCGCAAGCGAAGGGTTTCTTGAAGGCGGCGTTTTGCGAATAGCGGGCTTTTTGACCACGATCTACGCTGAAGTGGTCAAAACCGCGACCATTCGCAATTTTTCGCGAGCTTCAATGCTCGCCCTGCCTTCGCCTGGTTCGCCCGTTTTGCGGCTCTTGCTTTCGGAATCTTTATCAACTGGGGTTTTGTGAGAGCGGGTCATCTTTTAAGGAGCTTGGGAGGGCTTCGCGAGAATACGAATTACGAATAGCAGCAATTTTGACCATTCCGATGCGGATTGTGGTCAAAACCGTCTCCATTTGCAATCAAAGGCTCTGGCGCCTATGTTCGGCAAGAAAAGCTCCGCGCCATCGCGCCGGCAGACCTTGCGCCCGCGCTCCCGCGTCGGGGGAGTCTGCGCCTTCATGCTGACCCCCCTGCGCTTCTGCGCTGACAAGCAACCCAATCATCGCAATTTTTGTCATAATTCGAAGCGAAGCTATGAACTCCAAATGCGGAGCGGGCGTTTTGCGACGAAAAGGCCTGCTTCGGCGCCCGAATGCAAGGAGGCATGCATTATGAAGTTGAATCGAACGCTGCGCGATTGCGTGTATGGCATGGCGGTGGGCGACGCTTTGGGCGTGCCTTTCGAGTTCAAGCCGCGCGGAAGTTTTGAGTGTGTCGACATGGTGGGCGGCGGCAGCCACAACCAACTCGCTGGCACATGGAGTGACGACACGAGCATGGCGCTTGCGCTGTGCGACAGCTATCGCGAGTTGGGGCGCGTCGATTGCGATGACATTCTGCGGCGGTTCCGCGCATGGATCAACGATGGGGCGTACACGGCGGACGGCGTGGCCTTCGACTACGGCAATGCCACGCGAAAGGCGCTCGCGACGGGTCGCGGCGGTACGGGCGAGTGGGACAAGGGCAACGGGTCGCTCATGCGCTGCTTGCCCATGGCCTTCATGGACTGCACGAGTGCCGAGGTGCGCGCGGTGAGCGCCATCACGCACGCGACCGACGTGTGTATGGATGCGTGCGAGAAGATGATTCGCTACGCCGCGCGCTTGATGCGCGAGGGCGCGCCTGCGGGCGAGTCGGCCGGCGAACCCGGCGGGAGCAGCGGCTATGTATGGGACACCTATAACGCTGCGATTTGGTGCTTGGAGCACACGGAAAGCTACAAGGAATGCGTGCTCACTGCGGTGAATTTGGGCGACGATACTGACACTACCGCATGCGTCGCGGGCGGCTTGGCGGGCATTCTGTATGGTCGCGAGGCGATTCCGTCTGAGTGGCTTGCGACCCTGCGCGGCAAAGATGTGATCGAGGCGTGC
>CAKUEV010000329.1 GCA_934646845.1 uncultured Slackia sp. | reverse complement strand
TGGCGACGCTGCGCGAAAAGCCGGCGGCCCTTATGCTGCCGCGCGCGCCGAAGGCCGGCAAGCGCATTCTGCTTGAGCGCATTCGTCCTCTCTGGAGCCGCATGTCGTTCAGCTGGAAGGTCACCGCGCGCAACCTCTTCCGCTACAAGCGCCGCTTCTTTATGGCGATTATCGGCATTGCGGGCTGCACGGGTCTGTTGCTCACGGGCCTTGGTTTGCAGAATGCCATCAACGACATTATCGATAAGCAATACGGCGAGTTGTACCACTACAACGCCATCGTCCGCATGGATTCCGACGTTGCCGACGCCGAAAAGAGCGCCGTGGCAGAACGCGTCGAGGCCGATTCCGAAGGCCCGAAGGCATGGGTGCTCACCGAGAATAAAATCGTGCGCACGCCGGGCGCGTCCGATGAAGGCGAGCAGCGCGTTGAGCTCAACGTGCCGAAAGATACGCAGGAATTCGGCGACTTCAACACACTGCGTACGCGCGTGGGCCACAAGCCTCTCGCGATTGATGACGAAGGCGTGCTTATAAGCGAGAAGCTCGCGACCAAGCTGGGCGTCTCGGTGGGCGACTCCATTGCGATTTACGACGAAGATGCCATTGGCAACGCGACGGGTGAGGCCCGCGAAGTGCGCGTGTCGGGCATCATGGAGAACTACGTGTCGCAATACGTGCTCATGTCTCCTGCGCTGTATGAGTCAACCATGGGCGAGGCGCCTTCGTATGCGACGCTGCTCGCGAACGTGACCGAGGGCGATGACGTGCGTGAGGCGTTCAGCGACGATGTGCTCGCGATGGACGGCGTGAAAACTGTGACCTATAACGACGAAACCATCAATAGCTATCGCAGCATGTTGAAGAGCGTCGACTCGGTTGTGGTTGTGCTTGTGGTCGCGGCGGCGCTGCTCGCGTTTGTGGTGCTGTACAACCTCACGAACATCAACATCACCGAGCGCGTGCGCGAGATTGCCACGCTCAAGGTGCTTGGCTTCACGCCGCACGAGGTGAATGCCTATATCTATCGCGAAACCATGCTGCTCTCGCTCATCGGCGCGTTTGTTGGCCTGTTCCTTGGCATTGGGATGGAGGGTTTTGTCGTAATCACGGCCGAGGTCGATCAGGTGATGTTCGGTCGCGAAATTCATGCCTTGAGCTTCGTTATCGCGTTTGCGCTCACCATGCTGTTCTCGGTTATCGTGACCTTGGCGATGAAGTTCAAGCTCAAGAAGATCGATATGGTCGAAAGCTTGAAGAGCGTTGACTAGCGGGCGCGCATGGCACGTGACCAAGCGGTATGCCTATTGACTTTGAATAGTGGCGGGTCTGCAGAGCGATGCAGGCCCGCTTTTTTCTGCACGAAGTCGCAAAGCCTGTGTAATCGCTGCTTTCCCGAGCGACGCATTTCGCTGCGGTTTATTTGCCCGATCCCGCTTGCGACTGCGATGATGCGCTCGATTCCGACCCCGTTGATCCTGAGTTTGCGGCATTGCCGCTTGAGCTCGTTGAGCCAGAGTTATTTGCGTTGTTGGAATTCGAATTCGTATTCTCGCTGGAAGTTTGGCCAGAGCCCGAGCTGCTTGAGGATGAGCCGTTGTTGCCGCTTGCGGAGCTTGAGTTTTCCGATCCCGAATTCGTGGTGCTGGAGTTTGCGCCCGACTCGGTTGTTGACGAGGAGCCGGAAGCGTTCTGCGATGAATTCTGTTGGGCGGACTGAGAGGAGCTGTTCTTCTCGCCCTTGTCTTGAGCCGTTGTGTCGGCATTCTTGTCCCCATTGGGCTTTTCGGCGTTTCCGCCGGTTGCCGCGCTGTTTTCGTTCGCAAGCTGGCTCGTTACGACTTCGCCGGTGAACGGGGCTACTTTGGTGCCGATGCCTTCGCCGCCGGTAAACATAAGCACGAGGCCCGCGAACAGCAGGATTGCCGCAAGGGACGAGGCGACTGAAACCGCGAGCACGCGGCGCTGCATGGTCTTTTGTTTTTGGGCCTCGATTTCAACGACGCCCGTTGCGTGGCTCGCATTTCCCGTATGGCCTGCTGCGCTATTGATGCGCGGCGTATTCGACTGGGCGCTTTGAGCAGCTTGGCTGTCGCGCATATCGCGCGTATCGGCCCCAACGATTTGACCTGCGGAAAGAACGGTCGTTTCGGCGGAATTGGCCGATGGCGCCGCTGCTCCGCTGA
>CAKUEV010000328.1 GCA_934646845.1 uncultured Slackia sp. | reverse complement strand
TGTGTGGTATGTCTTCTTCATGCGTGCGCGCGTGGGCGACGTGGGCGTGTCGTTTTTCGGCGCGGCATACACGGGCCTGCTGCTTTCGAGCCTTATTTTGGTACGCATGTCGCTACCTGGCATTTGGGGAGGCGTGCTTGTGTGCGGCATTTTCTGCAGCGTGTGGGCGAACGACTCGTTCGCATATTTGGTGGGAAGCAAATTCGGCAAGCATAAGCTCGCGCCGCGCATTTCGCCGAAGAAGAGCTGGGAAGGCTTCATTGGCGGCCTGGTGGGCTCCATGGTCATTTGGTGCCTTATCACGCTGATTCCCGGTGTGAACATGGCGATTCCCCAGGCGCTCGTGTTTGGCTTGATTTGCGGTCTTTCTGGCGTGCTGGGCGACTTGGCCGAAAGTCGCATCAAGCGCAATTCGGGCGTGAAAGATTCGGGCACCATTATGCCTGGTCATGGCGGCTTGCTCGACCGCTGCGACTCGCTGTTCATGGCGTCGGTTACTGCGGCTGTGATGCTTATCGGCGGCGGCTGCGTGCCGTACGTGTTCGGATAGAAGTGTTGGATAATTGCGCCGTTCTTTGAGCGGCGTAATTTGTTGAGAGTCGCTTTCGGCAGCGCGTTTGGGCCGGGTGACGGCTCGCCCATCGAACGTGGGTGCGATTCGCTTCGGCGGTCTCGACCCTCTTCGGGTTGGGCCGGTTTGGCTTGGTCTGGGCTGGCCCCGATTGACTTGGTTGGAGCCAGGCTCGAATGGGTTGGCCTGGGTAGCGCGTGGAATGGGGGCGCGGTTCGCTTCGGGGCGCTTTCGATAGCACGCGTTGGGCTGGGCGGGTTTTCCGCTGCGTCCGAACCGGGTCCTTCTGGAGCTCTGCTCGTTGGTTTTGGCGCGAAAGCGGCTCGCTTTCGCTTCTGATAAGGGGTGGTTTGAAATGGCCTATACGGCTCATGCAAATGAAGGCGGCATGCCTCGCAAGATTGTTGTTTTGGGATCGACGGGCTCTATTGGCACGCAAACGCTCGATGTGGCCCGTCGCCACCCCGACAAGCTGGAAGTAATCGCCCTCGCGGCCAACTCCAGCGTCGATACCGTGCTCGCTCAGGCGCATGAGTTCCGCGTGCGCAATATCGCGTTCGGCAATGCGGAGCTTGTACATGACGCGCGCCTCGCGAATGCGCACGGCGGCGTGAAGGTCGGTTTCGGCCCCGAGGCCGTTGCCGCACTCGCGAGCATCGAAGAGGCCGACGTCGTGGTGAATGCCCTGGTGGGCGCTGCGGGCCTGCGCGCGAGCTATGAGACGCTTGCCGCTGGCAAGGTGCTTGCGCTTGCGAACAAGGAAAGCCTGGTCGTGGGCGGTGACCTTATTATGCCCATGGCGGCCAAGGTCGATGCGGCTCGCCGCGCGGCAGGCGTGGCCCCCGCGACGGGTCCGGCGGGCGCTCTTATGCCCATCGATTCCGAGCATGGTGCAATTTACCAATGCCTGCTCGGCGAGCGTGCTGAAGAGGTGTCGTGCTTGTGGGTCACCGCGAGCGGCGGTCCGTTCCGCGGTCGTACGCGCGACGAGTTGCGCGGCATGACGGCGGTCCAGGCTCTCAAGCATCCCACGTGGAACATGGGCGCGAAAATCACGATTGATTCTTCGACGCTTATGAACAAGGGCCTCGAAGTGATTGAGGCGCATCATCTGTTCGACATGCCGTATGACCGTATTAAGGTTGTCGTGCAGCCGCAGAGCGCCATCCATTCTATGGTGGAATATTCCGACGGTAGCGTGAAGGCCCATCTGGGCACCACCGACATGCGCATTCCCATTCAGTTCGCGCTGAGTTACCCCGACCGATGGGACGCTCCGGTGGAGCCGCTCGATTTCACGCAGCTCGGCAAGCTCGAGTTCTATCCGGTCGACGAGGACACGTTCCGTTGCTTTAAGCTGGCCAAATATGCAGGCGATACGGGTGGCACGCTGCCATGCGTCATGAACGCCGCGAATGAGGTTGCTGTGGCGGCGTTTTTGCGCGACGCGTGCGGCTACCTGGATATCGACGGTTGCGTCGGTGCCATGATGGAGGCGCACGAGGCGGGGCAGGGCGGTGGCCTGCAGAAGGTTGAAAACCTTGACCAGCTCGCCGAGATCGACGCTTGGGCGCGCGAGGCTTCTGCCGCATGGCTTGCCGCAAGGGCGAAATAAGGC
>CAKUEV010000327.1 GCA_934646845.1 uncultured Slackia sp. | reverse complement strand
GTGCTCGAGTCGGGTTCGCTGCCGGTGAGCTTCGAGTACGCGCAGAGCCAAACCGTTGGCCCGACGCTTGGCCAAGACGCGCTTGCTTCTGGCGTGCTCGTCGCCGCAATTGGCCTGGCGCTCGTTATGCTCTACCTGCTTCTTTTCTACCATGGCCTGGGCCTCATCACCGCCGCCGCCATGGCCGTGTTCGCGTGCCTGTACCTGGGCATTTTGGCGCTGCTTTCGCATTTCGGCCTGTTCAGCCTGTCGATGGCGGGCATCGCGGGTGTCGTGCTCACCATCGGTATGGCCGCCGACTCGTCGATTCTTACGCTCGAGCGCTTCCGTGAGGAAATTCGCATGGGCCGCAGCGTGCGCGCCGCGTCCATCACGGGCGTGCGCCATGGCATCCTGACCTCCATCGACGCCGACCTGGTAACGCTTGTTTCCGCGCTCACGCTGTTCTTCTTGGCGAGCGCATCGGTCAAGGGCTTCGGCCTTACGCTCGCGCTCGGCATTCTGTGCGACATCGCGATGATGCTGCTATTCAAGGCGCCGATCATTCGCCTGCTCGCGCCGCGCTGCATCGCGAAGCACCCCGGCTTCTGGGGCGTGCGCGACTGCGAAGATGCCGCGCCGTATTTCCAAGGCGAGAAGCAAGCCGAAAGCCGCAAAGACGTGCGCGGCCGCTTCATCAAGCTTGATATCAACGTGCTGGGCCTGAAGAAGTACTTCCTTTCCGCCGCCGCTGTCGCCATGGTGCTCGTCGCCGTGATTATTGGCGTGCGCGGCCTGCAGTTCGGCATTGAGTTCGTCGGCGGCACGTCGGTCACGTTCCACGGCACCGGCGACACCACCATCGAGCAGGTGCGCGACGCGTTCGACGATGCGGGCGTGAGCGATCCCGTGCTGCAAACCACGAACGCCGATGGCGATACGGGCATTCTCGCTCGCATGACCACTACCTCGGCCGAAGATGCGACGCACATCGCGAACCAGGTGGCCGACGAGTTCGGTTGGAGCACCGACAGCTTCGAGGTGACCACCATCGGTCCCGACTGGGGCGCATCGGTCGTGCAAAGCTCGCTGCTCGCGTTCCTCGTGTCGCTGATTTTGATTATTGCCTACATCTCGATTCGCTTCCGCGATTACAAGATGGGCGTGTCGGCGGTTATCGCGCTTTTGCACGACCTCGTGCTCGTGTTTGGCGTGTACGCCCTGGTCGGCCGCGAAGTTACGCCGAATACCATCGCTGCGCTGCTCACGATTCTGGGCTATTCGCTCTACGATACCGTGGTTGTGTTCCACCGCATCAACGAGAACATGAAGGACGATTCGGTGAAGTGCACGTTCGCCACCATGGCGAACCACTCGGTCAACGAGGTGCTCATTCGTTCGCTGAACACGTCCATTACCTCGCTCATTCCGGTTGTGGCTATGCTTCTGTTCGGCGGCGAGACGTTGAAGGACTTCGCGTTGGCCATGACGGTCGGTCTGATTGCGGGTGCCTATTCGTCCTACGCCATCGCAACGCCGATTTACGTCATTTGGAAGACGCGCGAGACGCGCTATGCCAAGTTGCAACGCAAATACGGCGACACGGTGGTGCGCTGGTTCCTGAACCGTCTGCCGCAGCCCGTGAAGGCCGTTGGGGCCGAGGGCTCTGCTGCTTCGGCCGCTCCGGTTGCCGCGAATGCGACCGCTTCGACGGCTCAGGGCACTTCCGTTGAGGCTTCTGCGGAAGGTTCGAGCGAGAACGCGACCGTCGTGGCCGCCGCGCAGCCCGCGCAGGCGACGAATCGGGCGGCAAATCACGCGACGCATCGCCAGAAATCGAATCGCTCGAAGTCGGCGAATCGCAAGAAGAAATAGCTGCGATGGCATTAGATGCCTTCGGCAGCGTTTAAGATTTCTGAAAAGCCCGCATATGCATGCGGGCTTTTTTGTGCGGCAATTTTTGGACGCGAGCATGCGGGCACTGCGGCTAGAAGCCATGGGTGGTTGTTGCGCTCTGATTTCATTGCGTGTCTGGTTTTGCGCGCGCTCATTTCGTGATGAATTGCGGGCTTGCGCGGAACGGCTCGCGTGCTGCCGTGCGAGATGCGATAATGGACGCGATATGCGTAAGGCGGTACGGCCGCTTCAGACTAGAGAGGATGCGCAATGGCAGAAATCCGCGAGGGCTCCGCGCCCAACTTCGCCCCGCCCGT
>CAKUEV010000326.1 GCA_934646845.1 uncultured Slackia sp. | reverse complement strand
CTAGCGGTTATATGTCAAGCATATTTTGTGCCAGAATGTCATATTTGTTCGACTCTTCAGAAATTCATAGTCAAATTCGATGCTTTTCGCCTTTATATGCCACCTTAAATAGATAGAATATCAGATGCGGAATTGCATAGTGCAATGTAAACGGCTTAACGACCCGTGCGTCCTCGGACGCGCGTGCGTGAAACCGGGTCGGAATAGGTGGGTCTGAACCAAAGCGAAGGGGGCGTTCGTGGCTTCTGGTACTTTATCGACGGGTTTAACGCCGAGAGCGTCTACGAAGACGAAAACGCGTCTTGCGCCCGTTTCGATGCAGGGTCTTGAAGTGCTTGCGTTGCCGGTTACCTCGCTTCCTGATCGCATTGCCTCTATGGCCGAGTCGAACCCCCTGCTTGAAATCAATTACGAAGACGATTTGTTCAGCTACGACGCCCTTCCGAGCGAGTCGGCGTTCGAAGAGGCGAAGGAGCGCGCCGAAGCGAAGGCGTACGATGTTACGGGTTGGTCGGCGCCTCGCCATACGCTTGGAATCGCGGGCGCAACTGAGTGGGACTTTTCTCGCATCCAAGACGAGTGCATAGAGACCGAAACGCTGCATGAATTTCTGCACCTTCAGGTGACCGATTTGCATCTGAGCGCTTGTGACCTTGGGGTTATGGACGCGCTTATCGAAAACGTGACCGATGATGGGTATTTCGTTGGCGACGTTGGCATGGTGGCGTTTGAATGCGACGTTGAATATGCTCGCGCCGAAGAATTGCTCGAAGCCCTGCAACGCCTTCAGCCGCGAGGCGTCGGTGCCCACGATGTGCGTGAGTGCCTGAAGCTGCAAATTCCCGATGATGAGCCGCATCCTGAAGTTATGTCGGAGCTCATAGAGGGCTACCTTGACGACCTCGCTCAAGGCAGGCTGCCCGCAATCGCTCGCGAGCTTGGCGTGTCCGTTGATGAATTGGCCCGCATGAAACGCGTGGTTCGCGGCATGAACCCCCGTCCGGGCTCGGCGTTCTATCAGCGCCCCGATTCGCGCTACGTCACCCCCGATATCATTGTGCGCCGTAAAGGGTCTGATTTCACCGTCGAAGTAGTGGGCGCCTCCCAAAACTGCCTGGCGCTGAATGCCGAGTATGTTGCGATGATGGAAGAGGATGGCCTTGCGGGCGAGGCGGCGGCGTATTTGCGCGAGAAGCGCGAGGAGGCCGATTCATTCTTGCGCAATCTCGAACAACGCCGTCAGACGTTGCAGCGCTTTGGGGCCTTTTTGGTGGAGCGACAGTTCAAGTTTTTCCTTACGGGCGGATCGGCGCTTGCTCCACTTACTATGCAGCAGGCCGCCGATGCCCTTGACATTCATGTATCTACGGTGAGTCGAGCTGTGCAGGGGAAATATATCCAGACCCCATGGGGAACGTTCCCGCTGAAAATGTTCTTTACTCGCGCTATGCCGCGGGTGTCGTCGGGCATGGGCCTTGGCGCGCAGGCGACAACGGGTGCTGTTTCGTCGTTTGAAATCAAGCAGATAATCAAAGAGCTTATCGCTGCAGAGGACAAGAGCCATCCATTGAGCGATGCGAAGATATGCGCCGCGCTGAATGAGAAGGGTATTGGGATAAAGCGTCGCACGGTTGCGAAGTATCGAGAGTCTCTCGGCATTGAAGCGCAGTCGCGTCGTCGATGGTCGTGCGATTCGTAGCGGACGCGCGCGACGTTGCGGGACGATGAGCCAATTGGGGGAGCCCGCATAGGGGTAATGGAGAAGAAGGGGTGTCGATGTACGATCAGAAAAGCCAGGTTGAGGCATGGCGCAGATTTATCGCGACGGGCGAAATCGACGAGAACGTTGTTCGCCCCGAAATCGCGCGTTCATGGAAGCGCTGCCGAGCGGCGGGCGTGAATCCTTGGTCGAGCGACTTTCCCTCTATGGATGAGAAGCTACTTGCCGAAAAGCAGCGGGCTTACGCGCATTCCCTGGCGGCAAACATGCCGGTTATGCGCATGTTGGTGGCTTTGCTGAATTGCAACGTCTCGCTCATGGATCAGGAAAGCTTCGTGTTCGGTTTCCAGTCCCCTTTGAGCTACTACCCGCGCACCTTTGGCACCTACGTGCTTGAGGAAGTCGTGGGAACGGGAAACGCGACCATTGTTCCTTACGAGAAGAAGCCCGTACGCGCCGATGGCTTCGAGCAGTATAGGGC
>CAKUEV010000325.1 GCA_934646845.1 uncultured Slackia sp. | reverse complement strand
TGCGGTCGCGAGCAGGCTTGAGGCTTGCTGCCTCGGCTTTTTCGGACTTCATACGGCTCTTTCCGTGACGTGTCGCCTTCGCGCGCAGGCACACGAAGACCATTCTCTCTATAACTTTCGATATTATGCCACACCGAGAACAGACGCGAGAAACTTTCACGAGAGAAGACCGGTATACGTTTGGGCGCGCAATAGCCTATACCGTCCGAATTGCAGAACTCGCCATTACATCCCGAAAGCAAAACCTACTTATATAGTTACTATTTGGCAATCGTTTCGAGATAGATGGCCGCAGCCTTATAGAACGGCTCGCTCGTTTCGTTTTGACACTCAGCGCAAAAATCATCAATCCATACACGTAAATGCTCTTCAAGAAATTGCATGTACGCCTCGGACGACCCTGAATCTGTCATCGCCCTCATGGCGAATGCTTGTAAGAGCTCGCATTCGGTAGCCACATGGTCGAGCGGTTCGTTGGTACCTTCGGGACGCGTAAACCCATGGTCTTTCACGAAACGCTCGACTTCCACGGAGTGAGGATTCACGAACAGCAGAGGCTTCACGCCCTCGGCTTTTGCGCGCCATACACCTTCATATGGGCTGCAGGCAGGCTCGCCGGGACCCATGAACAAGCGCGTCGCCTCGGCGCGAAGACGATGGAAGAACCCATCTTCATCGACATTCTCAATTGATGAAGATGGCGAGGGCAACCCCTTGCCGAAATCCTCGGGCAATATAACACCCAACGCATCGCCTATCTCGCACGCGGCATCAAACCACTCACCACTCGTTATAGCCCGTGCGAGCTCGTGCGTTGGATGGCGAAAGCTGAATGCGGCAAGCTCCCATGCCGTCGCACGCACTGGCCACATCTCGTTTTCAGAACTCATAGCTTCCTCGCCTTTCATATTCAGCTAAGTTTTGGAACGCTCGGGCTCTGCGTTGCTGCAAAGGCCCGGCTTGACTTTAATCGCAGACTATTTCTTCACCAGGGCAACGAGCTTGCCCGCGTGGCTTGCCACATGCACGAGCACCAAAGCCAAAAGAATCTTGGCCGAAGCCGCATGCAACGGATTCCATATGAAATAGCCCGGCGCGAACAGCCCGAACATGGGTAAGACCGTCGCACTGATAAGCACGCCAGATACTATGCAAACCGCAATCGCAATGAACAGCGCTGCATCGAGAACGATGCGCGCCACCGCAAGCGTCGACCCAAACCGGGCGGCTTTTAACAGGCTGGACAATGCATTCAAGCTTGCAGCGAGATGCAGAAGAAAAGCCGCGAGTGCGACCAATCCCAGCCACTCATGCGCAGCAATTCCTGTGATTTGGGGCAATACCGCAACCGCGGCAAGCACAGCCGCCGCAATATCGAGTGCGAACGTCGCTTTCTTCGGCATACTACCCCACCTTCTTCAGCACCAAAATGAGTCCGCCGAAAAACACTACGGGACCGAGCACCCATAAATTCAAGCTGGCATCCGACGCGCTGCGATACCCGCCGCTGACCAAGGTGTCCCATGCGTGGCACTCGACTGAGGAGCAAGTCGACTCGGGGCAGACCATCTCGTGCACGCCGTCGGGGCCGGGAACGTTCGCGTAGTCGTGGCACTCCCCGCTTGCGCAGCCCGTCGCAGGGCACGGCGATGCGACGTCGATGTGCTGCGGCGCGCCAACACTTACCGACGAAACGCTCGCCGCGATGAAAACGCATGCCGCCGCCAGCGCGAACGCGGCGATGACGCATATCAGCTTTTTCACCATGGCGAGCCTTTCGATAAATGCGCCAGGCGCGGCTAGAATTGGGGAGGCGCCACGCCTGGCTGAACGGAAGAGAAGTGCGGGTTATTCGTCGCTGTCCGCAGGCTTCAGGGGCAAATATTTCAGGCCCAGCAGCAAGAACAGAACGCACATGGCGAGCACGCCGAGCGTGACGCCGAATTCAATCGGCTGCGGAGCATAGACCATGCCCTGATAGGCGCCGGTAAACCCGGCCTGCCAGTTGGTAATGGCATACTGCGTGGTAACGCCTGGCATATCCAGATTCGGAATCTGGAAGCCGCCCACGAGAATCTGCAGGCGCTTGCAGAACACGCCGAGGATCGCGAGGACGGACGCCACGACGACGCCGGGGGTCGTGCGCAGCTTCGGCACGACGAGGATGGCGACCGAGACGGCCATGAGCGCGACCTGCGTCCAGAAGACGGG
>CAKUEV010000324.1 GCA_934646845.1 uncultured Slackia sp. | reverse complement strand
GTGCCGAGCATCGGCCCGTACACGTGGCTCAGGACTAAGTAAAGGAGCAAGCATGGCGAAGACCGACAACATCACGAAGTACACGTGCGACCGCTGCGGCGAGAGCGCTTATTTGCAGCAAGGCGCCGCGGCGGCTGGCGACTGGCGCGAGGTCGAGCGATTCGACCAGTACGGCGCGAAGGCGAGCAGGCTTCTGTGCAAGTCCTGCACGGACGAGTACAAGCAGCTGGCCGCGAAGCAGGACGTGGCCTTCCAGGAATTCATGGCTAAGACGAAGAAGGAGCAGCAGTAATGGCATTCGAAATCGTGGACGGCATGACCGGCCAGAAGCACATCAGCTCGGACGACCTGGCGGCGCTCAACACCGCCACCGTCGGCAAGGCCGACTGCGTGCTGGAGTACGGCGACGACTTCAAGCTCACGATGGCGAGCGCGAATTCCGCGACGCTCGGAACGGGCGTCGGCATGGTCGGCGGCAAAAGATTTTGGAATCAAGCGGCTACCAGCTTGACGATTCAGAGCGGAACGCAAGGCCAGAAGCGACACGATTTGGTGGTCGCGCGCTACGCAAAGACCAGCGCGGGCATCGAGAGCATCACGCCAGTGGTAATCAAGGGCACGCCCACCACGGGCACCGCGGCGGACCCCGCGACCACGGCCAACGACCTCAAGCTTTGGCGCGTGCCTTTGGACGGCATCAACGCGGGAACGCCTGTTCGACTTTTCGAGCCTGTCACGCCTTTGGCAACGCTCGGGGAATCCGTATCCCGAAGCCTCGGCAGCATCTCCATGGCTTCCGACTGGCACAATTACGGCTGCTCGCTGTCTCGCGTGGGCCGCACCGTCGAATTGGTCGTGAATTCCATCAAGACCAGCTCGGCCAACGCCGACGAGACGATTCTGGCGATGCCGAAGGACTTCGCGCCGTCGGTCGAGCTTGACTTCGCGTGCGTCGCTTTCGACGATTCGGCGTACCCGATGGCGGCGTGGGTCGCGGTCATGCCAGACGGCCGCGTGGCGGTGAAGAATTACCTGGCGAACGGCCACCAGGGCAAGCAGTTCAAAGCCGTGTGCAGGTACTTCGCCTAGACATGCACGTAAAGCGCGAAGCAGTGCACCTCGCCGCCGCCGCTGTTCCAGCGCTGCGTGATGTACCAGACCTTCGAAGACATGCTCGTTGGCTGTTCGATGTAGCACGTGCCGACCCATCCGACGGTCACGCAGGCAACCCAGCACACGAAGCGGTAGCCCGCGACCGTCGGCGCGGTCACGTTGCCGTCGCTCTCGCCCGACACGACCTCGATGTGGGTGAGCTGGGATACGGATTACTGTTCCTCCTCATACGTCGCGGCGAATGTCACATTGCCGCCGATGGACGAGCCGCGCCCCAAGACCGACACGGAGCCGTCTTGGTCGAGCCTCGCCATGCCGACTCCGTAATCGCTGACGAGAGGCACGCAAATGGTCGCTTTCGGTCTGAACCCAGATGGGATTGTCGCGATGCGCGTAGCCGACCATGCGCCGACTTCGCTCGACAGCGTGGCCGCGCCGTCGAACCACACGGAGACGATGCCGTTGGCCTTGATTCCATGGAGCCTGTTGCCAGAAGAGATATTCGACATTTGCGCCGTGAATGCGCTTCGGGATACGGATTACTGCTTATGGCCGAGAACCTTGCGAATCGCAATCATGTCCGAGATGCTTGAGCTTCCCTTCGCGACTTCGCCAGCCATATTGTCGCTTCCGAATTTTCGCGTCTTGATCGTGGCGCCGTTAATCTCCACGGTGCGCGACTTGATGAACCAGCCGAGCGGGCCGACGACGGTCGTGCTCAAGGTGGCATATATCGACGATGAGCCGTCCTCGATTGGCACGGTGACAGAGCCGAAAGTGCCGTCGGTGTCCTCATACATGATCGTGATTCTCGCAAAGCCCGCCACGCTTTGGGAAAGCGTCACGCTCTCGCTCTCGCTTGGCTTGCCGTCGAAAAGCACCGCCGGGGATACGGATTACTAAACCGCCATGGCCGCCGTGTACGCGTCGCTTGCCCGTGCCACCACGGTGCGGAAGCTTTGCAGGTAGTGGCCCATCGCCGTGTTGACGGTCGTATGCCCCAGGCTCACGGCTATGTCCTCGATGCTCGCGCCGTGCTCAAGCGAGATGGTCGCCCAGGAATGGCGCAGGCACGTCATGGGCACATGCGGCAGCTCATGGCGGCGGCAGAAGGCTCGGAA
>CAKUEV010000323.1 GCA_934646845.1 uncultured Slackia sp. | reverse complement strand
CAACGAAGAGAGCAAATATCTCAACATCAACGCTTCGGGCTCGGTGTACAAGCTGCGCATTCAGGTGGGCGTCGACGATGGGGAAACGAAGGTTACCTATCCGCTGTATATATCAAAGGTCGTGCTTAACGCGCCTGAACCGTTTAACTTCAGCAGTGAGCGCTTCTTGTTCGCGGCGTGCATTATGGCGCTCATATACGCGTTCCGCCCCAAGTCGAGCCTGTATCGCACGCAGTTGCGCGAGCACCCGCGTCGCACCAAAATCGCCGTTATTGGCGTGGCTGCGGTGGAAATTTGGGTTGGCGCGGCGTTTCTGTTGTTCGGCACGAACCTCGTAGGCGTTGCAACGCAGCATTACAACTCGGGCTCATGGGATGGCGTAAGCGTTATCAACGTGTTCGAATGCGGCGGCGAAAATGCGCAGCAATACGCTGAACTCGCGAAATCCATGACGCAGGGCAAGCTCTATTTGGAAGAAGAGCCGCCTAACTGGTTGCAGAACATGGATGACCCGTATGACCGCGGTGCCCGCGACCAGTTGGTGAAGGAAACCGGCGAGAACTACTTATGGGATACCGCATATTACGAAGGCCATTATTACGTGTACTTCGGTGTAGTGCCGGTATTGCTGTTCTACCTGCCGTTCTACCTTGTCACGGGAGCGAATTTCCCCACGGCGATCGGCGTGCTCATTGGCATGGCGTTTTTCATCGCGGGCCTTTCGGCGCTGCTTGACCGCTTTGCCCGCTACCACTTCAAGCGCATGACGACTGGCGTGTTCCTGCTGCTGCAAATCGCGATTGTGACGTGTTGCGGCATGCCGTATTTGCTGAAGTTCCCCACGTTCTATTCGCTGCCCATTATGCTGGCGCTCGCGTTTTCGGTATGGGGCTTGTATTTCTGGATGGTGGGCCGCAGCCATAAACGCCCCGAGGGCTTCTATTTGGCGGGCTCGCTTTGCATGGCGCTCGTGGTGGGGTGCCGCCCGCAGCTCGTGTTGCTGAGCTTCTTGGCGTTTCCGCTGTTCTGGCGCATGTACATCACCGAAGGCCGCATTCGCACCGCGGCGGGCGCTCGTCAGTTCGCGTGCCTTATCGCACCCTATATCGTGGTGTGCGCGGGCATCATGTGGTACAACAAGGCGCGCTTTGGCAGCCTGTTCGATTTCGGCGCGAACTACAACCTCACGGTAAACGACATGACGAAGCGCGGCATGGCGGTGGGCCGCATTGCGCCTGCGTTGTTCGCATATTTGTTCCAAACCCCCGCGACCACGGGCGTGTTCCCTTATTTGCAGGCCGTCACGTTCGACACCACGTATTTGGGACAAACGGTGAAGGAAGTCACGTTCGGCGGCATTTTCGCCGTGCTTCCCATTTTGTGGGTGTTGCCGTTTGCCCGCCGCATTCTGCAAATGCGCATTAGCCAGCGCAAGACGCGCACGGTGGCAGGCGTAATCGGCGTGCTCATCGGCATCGGCGTGCTCATCGCTGTGGCCGATGCGGAAATGGCGGGCATTCTTCAGCGCTACTTCGCCGACTTCAGCATCATGTTCCTTATGGCGGCGGTGTTGCTGCTGTTCATTGTGAACGAAAACATCGAAAACGGCTCGAAAGCCCACGCGGTGTTCGTGCGCGTGCTGCCGGTTGCGGTTGCGGTTGGCGTGGCCTATACGGTGCTCTTGTGCATTACGGCGGAAACCGGATGGGTTTCGGATGCCTACCCGTGGGCATACCAGGGGTTGTTGGAAACGTTCCAGTTTTGGACGTAAAGGACCTTTCGGCGTCTGGGCGGGTGATATGCTTCTTGCTCAAACGGCCCCGCCTCGCGCAAGCGGTGCATTAGGAGCTGTTTGGCTGTGCGGAAGCGCGCCATTTGCTCAGACGTTTTGCGGAAGGTTCGGTACGCGAGGTGAAGGTCGAACCTGAAATGCGCTGCCGGGTTGCCGCGAAGCGCCGGCGACTGCTGGCGACGGCAGGGCCGGCGGAAGGAGATATATGCAGAAACTTTTAGCCCAAATTGCAAAATTCGGCGTGGTAGGCGTTATCGCCTTCGTTATTGACTACGGCTTGCTCGCCTTGCTCACCGAGGCGTTCGGCGTGAACTACTTGGTGTCGGCCACCATCTCGTTCACGGTGTCGGTTGTGTTCAACTATGTGGCATCGATGCGCTATGTGTTCACGCACAAAGAAGGCATGAGCCGCCGCCGCGAGTTCATCATTTTCGTGGTGCTTTCGGTGATTGGCCTTATCAT